>JAHEXO010000492.1 GCA_023252065.1 Nocardioides sp.
CGATCCCGATCGAGGAGGTCGAGCCGGTCTCCGAGATCGTCAAGCGGTTCTCCACCGGCGCCATGTCCTACGGCTCGATCAGCAGCGAGGCCCACGAGACGCTGGCGATCGCGATGAACTCCATCGGCGCCAAGTCCAACACCGGCGAGGGTGGCGAGGACACCGACCGGCTCCACGACCCGTCTCGGCGCAGCTCGATCAAGCAGGTCGCCTCCGGCCGCTTCGGGGTGACCAGCGACTACCTCACCCACGCCGATGACCTGCAGATCAAGATGGCGCAGGGCGCCAAGCCCGGCGAGGGTGGCCAGCTGCCCGGCCACAAGGTCTACCCCTGGGTCGCCAAGACCCGGCACTCCACGCCGGGCGTCGGCCTGATCAGTCCGCCGCCGCACCACGACATCTACTCGATCGAAGACCTCGCGCAGCTGATCCACGACCTGAAGAACTCCAACCCCTCGGCCCGGGTCCACGTGAAGCTGGTCGCCGAGGTCGGGGTCGGCACCGTCGCGGCCGGCGTCTCCAAGGCGCATGCCGACGTCGTGCTGATCTCGGGCCACGACGGGGGCACGGGTGCCTCCCCGCTGACCTCGCTCAAGCACGCCGGCGGTCCGTGGGAGCTCGGCCTGGCCGAGACCCAGCAGACCCTGCTGGTCAACGGCCTCCGAGACCGGATCGTCGTCCAGACCGACGGCCAGCTCAAGACCGGCCGCGACGTCGTGATCGCAGCCCTCCTTGGCGCCGAGGAGTACGGCTTCGCCACTGCGCCACTGGTGGTCAGCGGCTGCGTCATGATGCGGGTCTGCCACCTCGACACCTGCCCGGTCGGCGTCGCCACCCAGAACCCCGTGCTCCGTCAGCGGTTCAGCGGCAGGCCCGAGTTCGTCGTGACGTTCTTCGAGTACGTCGCCGAGGAGGTCCGCGAGCTCCTCGCCGAGCTCGGCTTCCGCACCCTCGAGGAGGCGGTCGGCCAGGTCCAGTCGCTCGACGTCGGACGGGCGGTCGGTCACTGGAAGGCCGCAGGCCTCGACCTGTCACCGATCCTCCACGTCGCCGAGGTGGGGGAGCAGTTCGCCGGTCAGGCTCTGCGCCACACCCGGGCCCAGGACCACGGCCTCGCGAAGGCTCTCGACAACGAGCTGATCCGGATCGCCGCACCTGCGCTCGAGCGTGGCGAGCCGGTGCGTGCCCGGCTCGCCGTACGCAACGTCAACCGCACCGTCGGCACGATGCTCGGCCACGAGGTGACCAAGAAGCACGGCGCCGACGGGCTTCCCGCCGACACCGTCGACCTCACCCTGACCGGGTCGGCCGGCCAGTCGTTCGGCGCCTTCCTTCCGCGCGGGATCACGCTGCGGCTCGAGGGCGACGCCAACGACTACGTCGGCAAGGGCCTGTCCGGCGGGCGGATCGTGATCCGGCCCGACCGCGCGGCCACCTTCGCGGCCGACGAGCAGATCATCGCCGGCAACGTGATCTGCTACGGCGCCACGTCGGGCGAGATCTTCGTGCGGGGTGGCGTCGGAGAGCGGTTCTGCGTGCGCAACTCCGGCGTCACGGCGGTCGTCGAGGGTGTGGGCGACCACGCCTGCGAATACATGACCGGCGGCCGGGTGCTCGTGCTCGGCAAGACCGGGCGCAACTTCGCGGCTGGCATGAGCGGCGGTACGGCGTACGTGCTCGACCTCAAGCCCCACCGGGTCAACCCCGAGCTGGTCGACCTCGGGCCGGTGCCCGACGAGGTGGCCGAGGAGCTGCGGGTCCTGGTGGCGCGCCACCGTGACGAGACCGGCTCCGAGGTCGCCGAGCAGCTGCTCGGCGACTGGCCAGACACTGTGGCCCGGCTGACCGAGGTCATGCCGCGCGACTACCGGCGGGTGCTCGGGGCGCGGGCCGAGGCCGAGGAGCAAGGACTGTGCGGAGACGACGTCGACAAGCGGATCATGGAGGTCCTCCATGGCTGACCCCCGAGGGTTCCTGAAGCACGGGCGAGAGGTCGCCGAACGCCGTCCCGTCGAGGAGCGCATCCACGACTGGCAGGAGGTCTACCCAGACGGACCGGGACGGGCCCTTCTGCCGATCATCTCGACGCAGGCGTCGAGGTGCATGGACTGCGGCATCCCGTTCTGCCACCAGGGCTGCCCGCTGGGCAACCTGATCCCGGAGTGGAACGACCTGGTGTGGCGCAGCGACTGGGACGGCGCGATGGACCGGCTCCACGCGACCAACAACTTCCCGGAGTTCACCGGTCGGCTCTGCCCGGCGCCCTGCGAGACCGCCTGCGTGCTCGGGATCAACCAGGACCCGGTGACCATCAAGAACGTGGAGGTCGCGATCATCGACCGCGCCTGGGAGTCGCGCGCCGTACGACCCCAGCCGCCGGAGTGGCTCTCGGGCCGCACGATCGCGGTGATCGGCTCCGGACCCGCCGGCCTGGCTGCGGCCCAGCAGATCACCCGGGCGGGCCACACGGTCGCGGTCTACGAGCGGGCCGACAAGATCGGGGGCCTGCTGCGCTACGGCATCCCCGAGTTCAAGATGGAGAAGTCGGTGCTCGACCGCCGGCTCGACCAGATGCGACGCGAGGGCACGGTCTTCCGTGCGGGCGTCGAGGTCGGGGGAGAGCTCACCGGCGACAGCCTGCGCGACCGCTACGACGCCGTGGTCCTCGCGATCGGCTCCACCGTCGCCCGCGACCTCCCGGTGCCGGGCCGCGCGCTCGACGGCATCCATCAGGCGATGGACTACCTCCCGCAGTCCAACCGCGCGTCCCTGGGCGACGACGTCCCGGGACAGATCACCGCGTCCGGCAAGGACGTCGTGATCATCGGCGGCGGCGACACCGGCGCCGACTGCCTCGGTACGGCGATCCGGCAGGGGGCCGCCTCGGTCACCCAGCTGGAGATCCTGACCCAGCCGCCGGCCGACCGTCCGCAGCACCAGCCCTGGCCCACCTACCCGATGACCTTCCGGGTGTCCTCGGCCCACGAGGAGGCCGGCGACCGGGTCTTCGCGGTGTCGACGCAGGAGTT
>JAHEXO010000049.1 GCA_023252065.1 Nocardioides sp.
GTGCACCAGTTGATGGTCTTGCCGTTCTTCTGGGGCTCTGGCTCCATCGTCAGCACCCGGCCGACGACGAGGGGCCCGGTGATCTCGGCACCGGGCTGCTCGAGCGCCTCGAGCTTGAGACCGAGTGCGGTCAGCCGGTGGGCGAGGTCGAGGGACGCCAGCCCGTCGGGCAGGGCGGCGTAGTCGCGGATCCAGGAGACGGGGGTCTTCATCTCACCACTCGGTTCCGAAGGCGGAGGAGAACCGCACGTCACCCTCGAAGAGGGCCCGCATGTCCTCCGCGCCCGTACGGAACATCATCGACCGGTCGATGCCCATGCCGAAGGCGAAGCCGCGGTAGCGCTCGCTGTCGACGCCGCAGGCGGCCAGGACCCGGGGGTTGACCACGCCGCAGCCACCCCACTCGATCCAGCCCTCGCCCTTGCAGGTGCGGCACGACTCGACCACGCCGGGGACGCCGCGACACACGAAGCAGACCAGGTCGACCTCGGCGGAGGGCTCCGTGAAGGGGAAGTACGACGGCCGGAAGCGCGTGGTGATGCCCTCGCCGAACATCTGCTGGGCGAAGTGGTCGAGGGTGCCCTTGAGATGGGCCATCGTGATGCCCTCGTCGATGACGAGGCCCTCGACCTGGTGGAACATCGGCGAGTGCGTCGCGTCGTACTCGTCGGTGCGGAACACCCGCCCCGGACAGATCACGTAGATCGGCGGGGTGCGGGTCAGCATCGTGCGGGCCTGCACCGGCGACGTGTGGGTGCGCAGGACGAGGTGGTCGTCGGCCGGGTCGGTCCAGAACGTGTCCTGCATGGTGCGCGCCGGGTGGTCGGGCCCGAGGTTGAGGGCGTCGAAGTTGAGCCACTCGGCCTCGAGCACCGGGCCCTCGGCGACCTCCCAGCCCATGGCCACGAACAGGTCGGCGATGTAGTCGGACATCAGGGTCAGCGGGTGGCGCGAGCCGCGCGGGTGACGGCCGGTCGGCAGCGTGACGTCGACGGTCTCCTCGACCAGCATCCGCTCCTCGGCCTCGGCCTCGAGGACCGTGGTGCGCTCGGCGAGGGCCTGGTTGACCGCGGCGCGGGCCTGCCCGACGCGCTGGCCGGCGTCCTTCTTAGCCGCCGGGGGCAGCGCGCCGATCTCGCGGTTGGCCAGGGCCAGGGGCGACCGGTCGCCGGCGTGGTCGAGCCGCGCCTGCTTGAGCTCGGCGAGGTCGTGAGCGGCGGCGATCGCGGCCAGGGCGGCGTCGCGGGCGGCCGCGACCTGCTCCGGCTGGAGCGCGCTGACCTCGACCGGGTCGTACTGGGTGTTCGGGCCCGACATGGGTGCCTTTCAGGTTCGTCCTGCTGCGGGACAGTGTAGGAAGCCCCGACGGCGCCCGACGACGGGGTTTCCTCCGACGGACGGGCTCAGATCTCGTCGGTGCCGAAGGCCTTCCAGGTGGTGACGATCCGGGCGCCGCCGCCCGGGGCCTCGTCGATGGTGACCGAGCCGCCCTGCGCCCGGACCAGGCCGTTGACCAGGTAGAGCCCCAGCCCCGACCCACCGCGCTGGCCGGTGGTCCAGAACTTCGTGAACGCCCGCTGCCTCACCTCGGGGGCGATGCCGTCGCCGTGGTCGTCGACCTGGATGCTGACCAGGTCGCCGTCGAGCCACGCGGTGACGTGCACGGGTGGGGAGCCGTGCCGGATCGCGTTCTCCAGCAGGTTGGTCAGCACCTGGGTGAACTTGTCGGGGTCGGCCCAGATGTGGGGCAGGTCGTCGGGTGCGGAGTAGTCGATGTGGTGGGGCGCGCCGGCACGCACGCTCTCCACGACGCGATGGGTGAGCACGCCCACGTCGCACGGGCGCGGGTGCATCGAGAGGCGGCCCGTGTCGAGCCGGGCCACGTCGAGCAGCTCGGTGATCAGGCGGCTGAGCCGGTCGGAGTCGGCGTGGACCGTGGTGAGCATCAGCTTCTTCTGCTCGTCGTTGAGCCGGTCCCAACGGTTGAGGAGGGCCTGGACGAACCCCTTGACGCCCGTCAGCGGCGATCGCAGCTCGTGGGCGACGGTGGCGACGAGGTCGGAGCGTTCGCGGTCGAGCCGCGCCCGGGCCCGGCCCGAGCGCAGGCTCACCGCCAGCGTGGTGACCGGGCCGCCACGAGCCTCACGGTGGATCCGGGCCGCGAGCAGCACCTCGTCGCCGGTGGGCAGCACCCACGCCTGCTCCGGCACGCCGCTGCGCGTGACCAGCCCGTCGTACGGCGTGACGCACTCGCACCAACCGGCGCCCTCGTGGTTGGTGACCGCCAGGACCTCGGCCAGCGGCCGGCCCACCGCCGCCTCGCGGTCGGTGCCCAGCATCCGCGCGGCCCGGTCGTTGAGGAGGGTGACCCGGCCCTCGGCATCGGCGACGACGACGCCGTCGGGCAGCAGGTCGACGGTCTCCACGCGCGGCAGCCTAGTGGCGGAGGAGAGGAACGTTGCTGCGGGCGGCCCCTCCCCCCGGTGGGGCCGACCCGACAACGTGTGGTGGACAGCCCCTCCCCCGTGGGGCCCGTCCGAGGTCCGCGTTCTCGGGATCGCGGACAACAGATAAGATAGTGCCGCTATCCACCCGTCCACAACCGATTTCGTACATTTTGAGAATCTTTACTATGGAAAGAGTGGGTTCGTGCTGGTGTCAGAGCTCGCCGAGCGAGCGGACATGCCCGTCGCGACGGTCAAGTACTACCTGCGTGAGGGGCTGCTGCCACCCGGTCACATGACCGGCCCGCGCCGTGCGGAGTACGACGAGACCCACGTCCGGCGGCTGCGCATCCTGCGCCTGCTGCGCGAGGTGGGCGGCGTGCCGGTGACCAACCTGCGCCTGGTCATGGACGCCCTCGACGACGAGAGCCGCCCGATCCACGACGTGATGACGCTGACCGCCGACGTGATCTCGGCCGGTCCCGAGCCGGGCGCCCAGGACCCCCGCTCCCTGGAGACCGTGGACACCGTGATCGGGGCGATGGGCTGGGACGGCGTGCGCCCGGAGTCGGTCGACCGGCTCCGGCTCGCGTCCCTGGTGACCTTGCTCAACGGTCCGGGCATGCTGGGCGCCGACGCCGAGGTGCTCTGCTACTACGCCCGGCTGGCCGACCAGCTGGCCAAGACAGAGATCTCGCTGATCAACCCCCACCGCGAGCGGGCCGCCCTGCTCGAGGACATGGTCACCGGGTCGGTGGTCTACGGGCAGGTGTTCGCGTTGCTGCGCCAGATGGGGCACGAGCACCACCACACCCGCATGGAGCAACCGGACTGACGCGCGCTCAGCCGCGCCGGCGGGCCGACTCGTGGAGGCAGATCGCGGCTGCGGTGGCGAGGTTGAGACTCTCCGCCCCGCCGCGGATCCGGATGCGCACCCGGTGGTCGGCCAGCGCGGCCAGCGCGTCGGGGAGGCCGTGCGCCTCGTTGCCGAACAGCCAGGCCGTCGGCCGGTCGAGCAGGCCGCCGGCCTCGTCGAGGAGCACCTCTCCGGCGCCGTCGGCCGCCAGGACGGTCAGGCCGGCCTCCTGGGCTGCGCGTACGGCATGGGCTGGGTCGGGCTCGCAGGCCACCGGCAGGTGGAACACGCTGCCGACGCTGGCCCGCACGGTCTTCGGGTTGTAGAGGTCGACCGACTCCCCCGCCAGCACGACCGCGTCGACACCCAGGGCGTCGGCGGTCCGGACCAGGGTCCCGGCGTTGCCCGGGTCACGGACCTCGGTGCACACGGCGACGAGCCCGCGCTCCCCGGCTGAGGGGGCGGTGGCTAGCGCCTCGGCGAGGGGTACGTCGATGAACGTGCAGACCGCCACGACTCCGGCCGGGGTCACGCTGTCGCTGAGCGAGGCCAGGGCGCGGTCGTCGACCAGGCTCACCCGGGGCGCCTGCGCCACCAGCGCGTCGTACCTCTGGGCGGCGGCGACGGTGGCGAACACCTCGACCACGCAGCCGGCCGCGAGGGCCCCCTCGACGGCCTTGGGACCGTCGGCAAGGAACAGCCGCCGCTCGGCGCGAACCGAACGACGGCTGAGCTTGCGCGTCTCCTTGACCCGAGTGTTCCCCGCCGTGAGCGGCACCCCGGTCACGGTGGTCAGGATGCCTTGGGCGCGTTGACGTCCTCGGGCAGGGCCGCCTTGGCGGTCTCGACGAGCGCGGTGAAGGCGGCGGCGTCGTTGACGGCCAGGTCGGCGAGGATCTTGCGGTCGACCTCGACGCCGGCCAGGTTGAGGCCCTGGATGAAGCGGTTGTAGGTCATGCCGTTGGCGCGGGCAGCGGCGTTGATCCGCTGGATCCAGAGCCGGCGGAAGTCACCCTTGCGCGCCTTGCGGTCGCGGTAGCTGTAGACCAGCGAGTGGGTGACCTGCTCCTTGGCCTTGCGGTAGAGGCGCGAGCGCTGGCCGCGGTAGCCGCTGGCTCGCTCGAGGGTCGTACGACGCTTCTTGTGGGCGTTCACTGCCCGCTTGACGCGTGCCATGGTGGTACTCCTTGCGGTGGTTCGGGTCAGGTGGGCTTAGCGGCCGAGCAGCTTCTTGGCGCGGGGGACGTCAGCCTTGGCGACGTCGGTGGTGCCGGCCAGGCGACGGGTCAGCTTGGAGGACTTCCGCTCCAAGTTGTGTCGCTTGCCGGTCTTCTCGCGCAGCAGCTTGCCCGAGCCGGTCACCCGGAACCTCTTGCTCGCGCCGGAGTGCGTCTTGTTCTTCGGCATCGTTTCCTCTTCCTCTTCTTCTTCTACGTCGTGTGGTCGTGGCTGGCCGCGGCACACGTCGTGCTAGCAGGGATCCAGTTCTGCAACTGCTCCCCGAAACTCAGGGTGGTGTGGTTGCGAGACGGTCGCTGCGCGACCTCCTCAACCGACAGGTGGCTCAGGCCTCGATCTCGGGATCCAGGTTCTCCGAACGGCCGCGTTCCTTCTTCTGGGCGACGGCGTGCCCGGCGTTGTGCGCGATGCGCTCCTCGCGCTCCTCGGCCTCGTCGGCGGCCCGGGCGGCTGCCCGCTCCGCCTTGGCGGCCTGCATCTCGACCTTGGCCTCGGCCTTCTTCTTGTGCGGCCCGAGCACCATGATCATGTTGCGGCCGTCCTGCTTCGGCGCGGACTCCACGAAGCCGAGCTCCGTGACGTCCTCCGCCAGACGCTGCAACAGCCGGAACCCGAGCTCGGGGCGGTGCTGCTCACGACCGCGGAACATGATGGTGATCTTGACCTTGTCGCCGGCCTTCAGGAACCGCACGACGTGACCCTTCTTGGTCTCGTAGTCGTGCGCGTCGATCTTGGGACGAAGCTTCATCTCCTTGATGATCACGTTCGTCTGGTTCCGGCGGGCTTCACGGGCCTTCTGGGCGTTCTCGTACTTGAACTTCCCGTAGTCCATGAGCTTGCAGACCGGCGGACGTGCCATCGGGGCGACCTCGACCAGGTCGAGATCGGCTTCCTGGGCGAGCTTGAGGGCCTCGCCCGTGGGGACGATGCCGACGGTCTCGCCGTTGGGTCCGACGAGCCGGACCTCGGGTACCCGGATCCGGTCGTTGATGCGCAGCTCGGTGCTGATGTGTCCTCCATGTGTCGTACGGCTGGGTGACACCGGGGAGGCCAGCGCCGTCTGGAAACGACGGGAGCCTCCGCGCGACGCGCGGAGGCTCGAGGTGCACCGTGGGTGCGACGACATACGTCACACCTGCGGTGCGGACCGGACCCGACGACCTGTGCCCTGTTGCCAGCGCTGCGGTCGGTGCGGGTGGGAGTGAGCCTCCACTTGTCGGACCGGCCCCACCCCTGGAACAGCAGGAAGAGGTCGGTCGGTCGGTGACAAGGGTAACAACGACCCCGGTCAGGTGGCTATTCCTGAGGAGCCGGCTCCGACCAGGCGGGTCCGGACGCGGTCTGGACGACCGTCCACCCGCGAGCCAGGCCCTGCAGCGCCTCGCCCTCGACGGCGTACGGCGTGGGGCCGGCGACGTCGAGCAGCAGGGCCGCCGCCCCCTCCTGCAGCGCCGAGCGAGCGGCGTCGCAGGCGGTCACCGGCACCGGCCGGCCGTCGGGTCGCCAGGCGGCCAGGCTCTCGAGGCCGGTGAAACCGAGCAGTGCCTGCCGGCCGTCACGGCCGGTGAGGAGGACGGTGGCCATGTCGCTGGTCTTCTCGCGAGCCAGCCCGTGCGCGTCGTGCTCGACCTCGCCGAGGATCGCCACCACCGGCACCAGGAGCCGGGCCCGGCTCAGCGCGGCGAGCACGGCGAGGTGGCCGTTCGGGTCGGCGGGGTCGGCTGCGTAGGTAGTGAGCGCCGCACGCACCTCCGGGTCGGGCTCGCCGAGGTCGCCGGCGAACCCGGGCTCGGGGATGCTCCTGCCCCCGGACGGGTCGGGCACCGAAGGCTCGGACATGCGGGTGATCGTGCCATGCTGGAGGTGTGAACGACGTGTCGTGGGGAGCCCTGGCCCTCTCCCTCTCGGTGCTGGGCGGCATCTACACCTGGTGGGCGCTGCGCCACCGCGGGGTCACCGCGGCCGTGCGCGCGTTCGGGTTGACCCTGCTGCCGCTGGCCGCCTGGATGACCGGGCTGCTCTCGGTCTTCGGAGACGTCGTCGACACCTTCACGAGCTGGTTCGCCCATCTCGTGTTCAGCCCGGTGGTGTGGCTGGGGATGATGGTCTTCGTGATCGCGTTCGTGCTCATCGGCGGCGCCAATGCCGTCTCCCGACGGGTCGACCCCAAGCCCGCCAAGACCCGCGGTGGCGGCACGCCGAAGGCGGTCCAAGCGACGACCTCCGCCGACCCCCTGATCGATGACGACCTGGCCGAGATCCAGGCGATCTTGAAGAAGCGCGGCATCTCCTGATGGCCGCCGACCCGGTGGGCGACGGACACGTCGCCCGCAACCGCCTGTGGGCACGCCTGAACGCGGCGGTCGCCAGCCTCGAGCAACCGCCGGCGACCCCGTTGATGGTGGTCGACCTCGACGCGTTCGACGCGAACGCGACAGACCTGGTCCGCCGCTCGGCCGGCAAGCCGATCCGGGTGGCCTCGAAGTCGCTGCGGGTTCCGGCGCTGATCGAGCGAGCCCTGGCCACCCCTGGCTTCCAGGGGGTGCTCGCCTACACGCTCCGCGAGGCGCTCTGGCTGGAGGAGCACGGGGTCAGTGACGACGTCGTCATCGCCTACCCGACCGTCGACCGGGCCGCGATCGCGGCGCTCCTCGCCTCGCCGTCCGCCGCCGCCCACATCACGCTGATGGTCGACGAGCCGCCCCAGCTCGACGTGATCGACGCGGTGCGCGCCTCTGCGGGCCAGCGGGTGCGAGTGGCCGTCGACGTCGACGCGGGGCTGCGGATGGGCGGCCAGCACGTCGGGCCGCGCCGCTCACCGCTCTACGACCTGGAGGACGTCCTCGCGTTCACCCGTGCCGTGACCGAGCGGCCCGGGTTCGACCTGGTCGGGGTGATGACCTACGAGGGACAGGTCGCCGGCGTCCCGGACGACGTACCGAGCCAGCGCGCCAAGTCCCTCGTCGTACGCCGGCTCAAGGCGGCCTCTATGGCCCAGCTGGCCGAGCGCCGGCGGGTGCTCGCCGAACGCCTGGGCGAGCTGGTCGACCTGGAGTTCTGGAACGCCGGGGGGTCCGGGTCGGTGCAGGCGACCGCCGCCGACTCCGCGGTGACCGAGATCGCGGCCGGGTCCGGGCTGCTGGTGCCGGGGCTCTTCGACCACTACCAGTCGTTCACGCCGCGGCCGGCGGCCTTCTACGGGCTCCCAGTGACCCGCAAGCCGTCCGCTGCGATCGCGACCGTCCACGGAGGCGGCTTCATCGCGTCGGGGGCGGTCGGCGCCGATCGAGCACCACTCCCCTGGGCCCCTCCGGGCCTGCACCTGACCGGGCTCGAGGGCGCAGGGGAGGTGCAGACCCCGCTGACCGGTCACCCGGCCGCGCTGCTGCGCGTCGGTGACCTGGTCTGGTTCCGCCACGCCAAGTCCGGTGAGCTGTTCGAGCACACCAACTCCGTCCGGCTCCTCGCCGGCAACGACTTCGTCGACGAGGTGGCGACCTACCGGGGCTGCGGGAACTCCTGGTGAGCAACGCCCAGGACGTCCTCGACCTGGCTCGCTCGCGGGAGCCGACGTTGGGCCGCGGGCGGCTGGTGTGCGTGGACGGGCCCGCGGGCTCGGGCAAGACCACCCTCGCGGCCGAGATCGGGTCGCTGACCGGCGCGCCGGTGCTGCACATGGACGACATGTTCGAGGGCTGGGACGGACTGCCTCGGATCACCGACCAGCTCGAGACGCTGCTTCGCCCGCTCGCCGGCGGCCGGTCGGGCTCCTACCGGCGGTGGGACTGGCCCGGGAACGCGTGGGCCGAGACGATCCTGGTGCCGCCGGCGCCCCTGCTGGTGCTCGAGGGCGTGGGGTCCGGCTCGGCCTCGGTGGCTGAGCTGATCACGGTGCTGGCCTGGGTCGAGGTGCCCTACGACCTGCGCATGGCGCGGGGGCTCGAGCGCGGCGGGATCGGGGTCGCGGACAACTGGCGGCAGTGGGCCGTCGACGAGCAGGACCTGTTCGCCCGTGAGCGCACCCGCGAGCGCGCGGACATCGTCGTCGACGGCCGGGTCGGGTCGCTCCCGGCCTGAGCGACCGGGCGGCCCGCCCTGTCGGTGCCGCATGCCAGGGTCGGCGGATGGACCCACGTATCTCGTTCGTGACCCTCGCCGCCCACGACCTCGACGTCACCCGGGCGTTCTACGTCGACGGGCTGGGCTGGACCCCCGAGCTCGACGTGCCCGGCGAGGTGGTGATGATCAAGGTCGGCGACCACCTCGTGCTCTCGCTGTGGGACGAGGCCGCGTTCGAGGCCGAGGTCGGCCCGATCGCCCGGGGAGACGGCACCCCGCCGTTCACGCTCGCCCACAACGTCGGCACCCGCGAAGAGGTCGACGCCGTCCTCGCGGACGCCCGGGCCCTGGGCGCAGAGGTCCGCGGCCCCGTCGAGCGCGACTGGGGTGGGTACACCGGCTACTTCACCGCGCCCGACCGGGTGCAGTGGGAGATCGCGTTCAACCCCGGGCCGATCGGGCAGGCCGTCCTGCCGTGAGCCGGGCGCCGGGTTTCGAGACGCTCGCAGAGCGAGCTCCTCAACCGGCGGCGGGCGGGGCGGATAGTCTCGCGAGTCATGACAGCGCCGTCGGGAGAGCAGTTCGAGATCGCCGCCAGCGGCTACCGCGCGGTGGTCACCGAGTGTGGAGCGGGCCTGCGCGAGCTCGAGCACGACGGGCGGGCCGTGATCGACGGCTATCGCGAGGACGACATGGCCGAGGGCGCCCGGGGCCAGCTCCTGGTCGCGTGGCCCAACCGGGTGCGCGACGGCGCCTACGAGTTCGACGGGCGTGACCTGCAGCTCGCGCTCACCGAACCGTC
>JAHEXO010000493.1 GCA_023252065.1 Nocardioides sp.
TCGACGAGGTAGGCCGACATCGTCGCCAGCAGGTCGGCGGCGCGGACCACCAGCACCACCTGCTTGGCATGCCGGGCGAAGTTGAGGGCGGCCTGGCCCGCGGAGTTGGCGCCCCCGACCAGGTAGACCACGTCGCCTTCGCACTGGACCGCCTCGGCGGCCGTGGCGCCGTAGTAGACGCCCTTGCCCTGCAGGCGCTCCATACCCTCGGCCTCGAGACGGCGGTAGGAGACGCCGGTGGCCACGACCACCGATCGGGCCTCGATCTCGCCGCCCCCCTCGAACCGGACGGCGTGCACGGGCCCCCTCCGCTCGAGCCCGGCGACCTCGTGGGCCAGCACCAGCTCGGCGCCGAAGCGGGAGACCTGGGCCAGCGCGCGTTGGGCCAGGTCGGCGCCGCTGAGTCCGCGGGGGAAGCCGAGGTAGTTCTCGATCGCCGAGCTCTGGCCGGCCTGTCCGCCGGGTGCCTCACGCTCGACGATCACCGTGCTCAGGCCCTCGGAGGCGGCGTAGACGCCCGCGGCCAGCCCGGCCGGGCCACCGCCGACGATGCACACGTCGTAGAGCGGCCGCTGGGCGTCGACATGGAGGCCGAGTGCGCTCGCGGCCTCGCGGAGCGTCGGCGACCGCAGCGGCTCCCGGTCGGGCACCAGCACCAGCGGCAGGTCGGCGCGGTCGACGCCGGCGAGGTCGAGCAGGCGCCGACCTTCGTCGTCGCGCTCGACGTCCCACCAGCGGTAGGGCACGTGGTTGCGGGCCAGGAACGTCTTCAGCTCGTGTGCCCGCTCCGACCACCGGTCGCCCACCACCTGGAGGTCGGAGCCGACCTCGAGGTGCGACCGGCGCCAGTCGTCGAGCAGGTCGTCGAGCACGGGGAACAGCCGTTCCTCGGGCGGGTCCCATGGCTTGAGGAGGTAGTAGTCCAGACCGATGTCGTTGATCGCGCTGATCGCGACGTCGGTGTCGGCGTAGGCCGTGAGGAGCAGGCGCTTGGCCTCCGGGGCGTGCGTGGTGACCTCACCGAGGAGCTCGATGCCGGTCATCTTCGGCATCCGCTGGTCGGAGACGACCAGGGCGACCGGGTCGGCACGCAGCGCCAGGGACGCGAGGAGCTCCAGCGCCTCGTCGCCGGACGTCGCCGGCAGCACGCGATACTCCGATCCGTAGTGCCGTTTCAGGTCACGGGTGAGGGCGGCCGAGACCTGTGCGTCGTCGTCGACGGTCAGGATCGTCGGCCGACTCATGCGGGCAGCATAGGCCGCTCAGGCGTCGCCGCCCTCCTGCTTCACGCCGGAGACCGCGGTCGGGTCGTCGATCCGGTAGTGGTCGAGCGCCTTCTGCACAGCGTCGCGGCCGACCCGGCCCTCCTGTGCCAGCGCCGAGAGGGCCTGGCAGACGACCGACTCGGCGTCGATCTTGAAGAACCGGCGGGCGGCCGCCCGGGTGTCGGCGACGCCGAAGCCGTCGGCGCCGAGGGCGTGGAAGCTCTGCGGCACCCAGCGGGAGATGCTCTGAGGTACGGCGCGCATCCAGTCGCTGACCGCGACCACCGGGCCCGGGGCGTCGCCCAACTTGCTGGTCACGAACGGCCGGCGCGGCTCCTCCATCGGGTGCATGAGGTTCCACTCCTCGGTGGCGAGGGCCTCGCGCGAGAGCTCGTTCCACGAGGTCACCGACCAGATGTCGGCGGCCACGCCCCAGTCGTCGGCGAGCAGCTGCTGGGCCCGCTGCACCCACGGCAGCCCGACCCCCGAGGCGAGGAGCTGCACGCGCGGAGCGTCGTCGGGGAGCCCGGGGAGCGGGTCGGCGACGTGGTAGATGCCCTTGAGCAGGCCCTCGACGTCGAGGCCCTCCGGCTCGACCGGCTGGCTGATCGGCTCGTTGTAGACGGTCAGGTAGTAGATGATGTCCTCGCCGTGCGGGTGCTCGCCGGTCGCGCCGTACATCCGCTGCAGCCCGTTCTGCACGATGTGGGCGATCTCGTAGGCGTAGGCCGGGTCGTAGTGCACGACCGCCGGGTTGGTCAGCGCGAGCAGGGGGGAGTGCCCGTCGGCGTGCTGGAGCCCCTCACCGGTCAGCGTCGTCCGGCCCGCGGTGGCGCCGATCAGGAAGCCGCGCGCCAGCTGGTCGGCCATCGCCCAGATCGAGTCGCCGGTCCGCTGGAAGCCGAACATCGAGTAGAAGATGTAGACCGGGATCATCGGCTCGCCGTGCGTGGCGTACGCCGACCCGGCGGCCGTCGCGGACGCCACGCAGCCGGCCTCGGAGATGCCCTCGTGGAGCATCTGGCCCTGCGGCGACTCCTTCCACGCCAGCAGCAGCTTGCGGTCGACCGACTCGTAGAGCTGGCCCATCGGGTTGTAGATCTTGGCCGAGCTGAACATCGAGTCCATGCCGAACGTGCGGTACTCGTCGGGGGCGATCGGCACGATTCGCGGGCCGATCTGCTCGTCCTTCATCAGGTCCTTGAGCAGCCGGACGAACGCCATCGTGGTGGCGACCTTCTGCTTGCCCGAGCCCTGCTTCAGCTCGTCGTACGGCGCGTTGCCGGGCAGCGTGATCCGGCGCGGGTTGACCCGGCGCATCGGCACCCCGCCGCCGAGCTCGCGGCGTCGGTCGCGCAGGTACTCGAGCTCGTCGGAGCCCTCGCCCGGGTGGTAGAACGGCGCGGAGCCGTCGAACTCGTAGTGCTCCTCGATCTCCTGGTCGGTGACCGGCAGGTGGAGCCGGTCGCGGAACGCCTTGAGCGTCGTGGTGTTGAGCTTCTTCATCTGGTGCGTGGCGTTCTTGCCCTCGAGGGCCTCGATCGTCCAGCCCTTGACGGTGTGGGCCAGGATCACGGTCGGCTGCCCGACGTGCTTGGCGGCGGCGTCGAAGGCGGCGTACACCTTGCGGTAGTCGTGACCACCACGCGGCAGGAGCTCGATCTCCTCGTCGCTCAGGTGCTCGACCATCTTGCGCAGCCGCGGGTCCGGGCCGAAGAAGTGCTCGCGGATGTAGGCGCCGCTCTCGACCGAGTAGGTCT
>JAHEXO010000494.1 GCA_023252065.1 Nocardioides sp.
CCGGCGCTGCAGGCGGCCTGGAAGAAGGAGCGGCAGGACGTCGTCCGGGGTGCCCTGCTCGACGCGTTGGTTGTCGTTGGCGAGGACGCCGCGACGTACCTCGACCCCGCATCGACGACCGCGACCGCCGAGAAGCTGGTGGCGAAGGGGCTACCACCTGCCCTCTCATGCCTCGATGGGGGCGCTGTCCCCGAGGTGACGTGGGCTGCGTCGGGCTCGCCGGTGCCGCGCGTGGTGGTGGAGTGGTTGTGTGCTGTCGCGGTCAAGGCGAAGTCTCCGGAGCCTGACGCGGTTCTGCGTCACTATGCCGCGCTCTTCGACGCCCCCGGTCGCGAGCGGCTGGCCACTCACCTGCTGACCGCGTGGCTCCGTGAGGACGTCCGCCCGATCCCGCCGGCGGAGGCCGAGCAGCAGGCAGCGCAGAACGCGGCCGGGTTCCACAGCTGGTACTCCACCTCGCCCGACAGCCCCTACTTCGGGATGACGGTCGAGCAGCTGACCGCCGCGATTCTCCCCGCCTACCTGCGCCGGCCTGCGGGTTCGGCCATCGCCAGCAAGGGCCTGCTCGCCGTCGTCGCGGCGTGCGGTGGTCGCGAGGTCGTCCCGGTCGCCGAGCGTTTCCTGCGGGAGTGGTACGGGCAGCGTGCGGCGCAGGGCAAGGCGTTGATCGGGATGCTCGCCTGGGTCGACCACCCGAGCGCCACGCAGCTCGTCCTGTCGATCGGATCGCGTTTCCGCACCAAGTCCTTCCAGGACGAGGCGGTTCGACAAGCCGAGGCCCTGGCCGAGCGGAAGGGGTGGACGGTCGACGAGCTCGCCGATCGCACCATTCCGACTGCCGGGTTCGACGATGACGGGACCCTCGACCTCCCCTACGGACCTCGCAGCTTCTCCGCCCGCCTCCGGCCGGATCTCACCGTCGAGCTCCACGATCCCGACGGCAAGGTCATCAAGTCCCTGCCGACGCCGCGGCAGACCGACGACGCCGACACGGCCAAGGAGTCCAAGAAGGCGTTCATGGGCGCCAAGAAGGAGCTGAAGGGAATCGCCACCCTGCAGACTCAGCGGCTCTACGAGGCCATGTGTACCGAGCGCTCCTGGTCCGTGGCGGACTGGCAGCGTTACCTCCTGGGTCACCCCGTGGTCGGCCCCGCCGTACGTCGCCTGGTGTGGGTCGCCACGCCCCGCAGCGAGACCGATGCCGAACGGGGCACGGAGACGGTGTTCCGACCGCTGGACGACGGCAGCCTCACCGACGTCGACGACAACGAGGTCACCCTGCCAGCTGATGGCCGGGTCCGGATCGCGCACGACAGCATCGTCGACGCCCACCAGGTGAACCTTTGGTCAGAGCACCTCGCCGACTACGAGGTGACCCCGCTGTTCGAGCAGCTGGGCCGGGGCATCCACCCCGTGACCTCGGAGATGCGCTCGCAGCGCGAGCTCACCGACTTCCAGGGTCATCTGCTCCAGGCGTTCTCGCTCCGCGGCCGCGCCGGCAAGCTCGGGTACACCCGCGGCCAGTCCGAGGACGGCGGCTGGTTCTTCACCTACGACAAGAGGTTCCCGACGCTGGGCATCACCGCCACGGTCGGGTTCACCGGCAACGGGCTTCCCGAGGAGAACCGCACGGTCGCTCTCACGACCCTCACCTTCCGTCGCGAGCTGGACGGACAACGTGTGGAGCTGACGCTCGGTGACGTGCCGGCCGTCCTGGTCTCGGAGTGCTGGCACGACGTACGCCTGATGGCCGCCGACGGCACCGGGTTCGACCCGGACTGGAGCAAGAAGACGGAGTACTGACGTGACCGACCCCGCGCCCTCGTCGCAGACAGCCTCCGAGGTGCTCCGAGCGCCTGCCGAGACCGCCTTCGCAGCAGAGCTCGAAGCCCTGGCCAAGGCCGACACCGGCAGCCGGCCCGCCGGGTGGCGGCTGACCCCTCGTGCCGTCCGCGCCTTCGTGCTCGGCGACGCCACGCTGGGCGTGACCCGCAAGTTCTACGGCGATGACGCCCTCGTCGAACGCTGCGTCGTCACCCTCATGAGCAACCGCGGGCTGCTCCTCGTCGGCGAGCCCGGCACCGCGAAGTCGATGCTCTCCGAGCTGTTCTCGGCCGCCGTCTCCGGGGAGTCCACGTGCACCGTCCAGGGCAGCTCCGGCACCACCGACGACCAGATCACCTACTCCTGGAACTACGCGCTCCTGCTCGCCGAAGGCCCGACGCCTCGGGCCCTGGTCAGGGGACCCCTGTACCGCGCGCTGGCCGAGGGTTCGATCTGCCGCTTCGAGGAAGTCACCCGGGTCCAGCCCGAGATCCAGGACGTCCTGATCGGCGTGATGTCCGACAAGGTGCTCCACGTCCCGGAGCTGACCGAGCCCGACGACGTCGTCTTCGCCGCCCGCGGGTTCAACGTCCTGGCCACCGCCAACCTGCGCGACCGCGGCGTGCACGAGATGTCCAGCGCCCTCAAACGTCGTTTCAACTTCGAGACCGTCCGGCCGATCCGCGACCGCGAGCTCGAGCGCCGCCTGATCTCGGAGCAGACCTCCGGGATGCTCGCGCAGGCCGATATCGACACGCGGCTGGCACCCGACGTCGTCGACCTGCTGGTCACCGCGTTTCACGACCTGCGCGAGGGCCGCACCGACGACGGTGTCGTCGTCGAGAAGCCGACAGCAGTGATGAGCTCGGCCGAGGCCGTAGCCGTGGGGTACGCCGCCGCGCTGGACGCCCACTACTTCGGCGAGGGGCGGGTGGGCGGCGCCCAGATAGCTCGTCAGCTGATCGGCACCGTCCTGAAGGACAACCCGGACGACGGCACGAAGCTGCGCCACTACTTCGACGTCGTGGTCAAGCCGCGGGCCAAGAAGCAGCGCCTGTGGAAGGACGTCCTCACGACCCGGCCCGACCTCGACCGATGACGGAAGTCTGCTGAGCGGGTGACCATCGACGTCGGGACGCTGCCCACCACTGACCAGGTCCGAGACCTGGCGGCCCGGCTCGTCACCGACGAGCTCGTCG
>JAHEXO010000495.1 GCA_023252065.1 Nocardioides sp.
GCGTCGGCGGCGTCGCCGCCGCCGTCACCGGCGACCCCGCGGTCTTCGTGTCGGTCTCGGCCGCCAACCAGGGTCCCGACGGCGGCGGCCCCGTCGACGCCATCGTCGACTTCGGCTGACGGCGGGCGTCAAAATTCCCCGCTCGAGCGGGGAATTCGGCACTTGGTGGCCCCGATCCACCCCCACAAGATGCGAACTGGGCCACCAAGTCGGGGCCGCATCGCTCCCGTGGTGGATCAGGCGTGGGACAGGATGGGGGCATGACCGAGGCGAAGCCGATCCACACCTGGCTCACCGACATGGACGGTGTACTGGTCCACGAGGAGGACCCGATCCCCGGGGCGGCGGAGTTCATCGAGGCGCTGAAGGACAGCGGGCTGAAGTACCTCCTGCTCACCAACAACTCCATCTTCACCCGCCGCGACCTCCGGGCGCGGCTGCTCGGCAGCGGGATCGACGTGCCGGAGGACCGGATCTTCACCTCCGCCCTGGCCACCGCCGACTTCCTCGACGAGCAGCGCCCCGGCGGGACGGCGTACGTCGTGGGGGAGAGCGGCCTGATCACGGCCATGCACGACATCGGCTACGTGATGACCGACCGCAACCCCGACTACGTCGTGCTCGGCGAGACCCGCACCTACTCGTTCGAGGCCATCACCAAGGCGATCCGCCTGATCGAGAACGGCGCGCGCTTCATCGCCACCAACCCCGACGTCAGCGGCCCGAGCCACCAGGGCACCCTGCCGGCCACGGGCAGCGTCGCCGCGCTGATCAGCACAGCCACCGGCCGCAAGCCCTACTTCATCGGCAAGCCCAACCCCTTGATGATGCGCGCCGCCCTGAACCGGATCGAGGCCCACTCCGAGACCACGGTGATGGTCGGCGACCGGATGGACACCGACATCGTCAGCGGCCTCGAGGCAGGCCTGCGTACGATCCTGGTCGCCACCGGCTCCACCCGCCCCGACCAGGTGGGCACCTTCCCCTACCGCCCCACCCGGGTCGTCGACTCCGTCGCCGACCTCGTCGCCATGGTGGCCGAGCGCGCCTGAGTCAGCTGTCCGATGCCAGCCAGGCGCGGATCGCCTCGTTGTGCTCGCCGAGCAGGGGCGGCGGCCGGTGGTGCGAGCGACCTCCGCTGAAGGCGGCATCGTCGAAGCGCAGGGGCGACCCGGTCAGCGCGAGCGAGCCGTACGCCGGGTGGTCGACCTCGAGCACCAGCCCCTGCGAGCGCACCTGGTCCCACTCGTAGACGTCGTTCATCGACCGGACCTTCCCGGCCGGGACACCCACGTCGTGGAGCAGGGCGAGCCAGTGCTCGGCGGGCTCGGCGGCGAAGACCGCTTCGATCGCCGTGATCAGGTCGTCACGGTGGGCGACCCGCTCCCGGTTGGTCACGAAGCGCGGGTCGTCGGCGGCCAGCCCCACAGCCCCGGCGAACTTCTGCCAGAGGTTCTCCGAACCGACCGCCACCTGCAGCGGCGCCGACGCCGTCGCGAACAGCCCGTAGGGCGCGATCGCGGGGTGGTGGGCCCCGGCGATCCCGGGCACCTCGCCGCCGAGCAGCCAGCGCGTGCCCTGGAAGGCGTGCACGCCGACCACCCCGGAGAGCAGCGAGGTGCGCACCACCCGGCCGCGCCCGGTCGTGTGCCGCTCGTGCAGCGCGGCGGCGACGCCGTAGGCAAGGTTCATCCCCGCGAGGAGGTCGGCGATCGGGACGCCGACCTTGGTCGGCTGCTCGGTGCCGGTCACCGACATCAGCCCGCCCTCGCCCTGCGCGATCTGGTCGTAGCCGGCGCGGTGGGCCTCCGGTCCGTCGTGGCCGAACCCGGTGATCGAGCCGACCACCAGCCGCGGGTTGAGCTCGTGGAGCCGCTCGACGCCGAAGCCGAGACGGTCGAGGACACCGACCCGGAAGTTCTCCAGCAGCACGTCGGCACGCCGTACCAGCGCGGTCAGCACGTCGGCGTCCGCCGGATCCTTGAGGTCGAGGACGAGCGACTCCTTGTTGCGGTTGGCCGACATGAAGTACGTCGAGTCCTCGTGGTGGCCGGTGTCCGCGCCGGCCCAGGGCGGCCCCCAGGCACGGGTGTCGTCGCCGGCCGCGCTCTCGACCTTGATCACCCGCGCGCCGAGATCGCCGAGCATCATCGCCGCCTGCGGCCCGGCCAGTGCTCGGGTCAGGTCGACCACCAGGACGTCGGACAGCGGCCCCTGGGAATCGGTCACGTCGCCCAACCTAGTCGTGGGCCGGGCTGTCGGTGCCGGATGGTTGGGTGGACCCATGAGCACCGCGGAGCGCACGACCTACCACCTCGTGCCCCCGGTCCCACCCGACGCGCACGCCCTCGACCTCGATGCCGCCCAGCAGGGGGTCGTCGACCACGAAGGCGGGCCGCTGCTCGTGCTGGCCGGCCCCGGCACCGGCAAGACCACGACCCTGGTCGAGGCGATCGCCGACCGGATCGAGCGGCGCGGGGTCGACCCGGCGCAGATCCTGGCCCTCACCTTCTCCCGCAAGGCCGCCGAGAGCCTGCGCGACCGGGTGACCGCGCGCGTCGGCCGCACCATGTCGACCACCATGTGCTCGACGTTCCACTCCTTCGCCTACGGCCTGGTGCGCGCCTACAGCCCGGCCGACCTCTACACCGCCCCGCTCCGGCTCCTCTCCGCGCCCGAGCAGGACGTCGTCCTCCACGCGCTGCTCACCGACGCGCCCGAGTCCGTGCGCTGGCCGGAGGCGCTGCGCGCGGCCGTGGGCACCCGCGGCTTCGCCGCCGAGGTCCAGTCGGTGCTGGCCCGGGCCCGTGAGCGTGGCCTCGACCCCGGCGACCTCGTCGCGCTCGGCCGGCGCGAGGGGGTGCCGGAGTTCGAGGTGGCGGGGCTCTTCATGCGCCAATACCTCCAGGTCCTCGGCTTCCAGAACGCCTTCGACTACGCCGACCTGATCGCGCGCGCGGGCCAGCTGGCCGACGACCACCGCGACGACGTACGCCGCCGGTACGGCCACGTGTTCGTCGA
>JAHEXO010000496.1 GCA_023252065.1 Nocardioides sp.
ACCTCCTGGCTCAGCGTCTCGTGCACGATCGCGATCGAGCCCACACGTCGTACGGCCTCCTCCAGTGCGGCACGGGCCTCGGGTGAATCGATCCGGCGCGCCTGGAGCCGGAGCAGGGCGGCCACCGTCTGGAGGTTGTTCTTCACGCGGTGGTGGATCTCGCGGATCGTGGTGTCCTTGGTGACCAGCTCACGGTCGCGCCGGCGGAGGTCGGTGACGTCGCGCACGAGCACCAGCGCCCCGATGTGGGCGCCCGCGGCGCGGAGGGGGATGGACCGGACGATCAGCGACACCTGGTCGTCGCCGAGCTCGGTGTCACGGTGGGCGCGTCCGCCCAGCACGGCGCTCAGGGTCTCCTCGTCCGGACGTCGTCGCGGCGGCACCAGCTCGCGGGTGACGTCGGCCAGGTTGCGGCCGTCGAGGTCGCCGGACCACCCCAGCCGGCGGTAGACCGACAGCGCGTTCGGGCTGGCGTAGGTCACCCGCCCGTCGCCGTCGATCCGGACGAAGCCGTCGCCGACCCGCGGGGAGTCGGCGTGGTCGCTGCGCTGACCCGGTGGCGGGAAGTCACCCGTCGCGATCATGGCGGTCAGGTCGGCCGCGGTCTGGAGGTAGGAGAGCTCGAGCCGGCTCGGCGTGCGGATGCCCAGCAGGTTGGTGTTGCGGGCGATCACGCCGATGACCCGGCCCTCGTGGGGCACCGGGATGGTCTCCACCCGCACCGGTACGTCGTCCCGCCACTCGGGATCGCCCTCACGCACCAACCGGGCGTCGTCCCGCGCGCGGTCGAGCATCGGTCGCCTGCCGATCGGGACGAAGCTGCCCACCACGTCGTCGACGTACGCCGTGGGGCCGGTCGTCGGCCGCATCTGCGCGACCGCCCAGAAGCCCTCACCGCCCCGGTCGGGCAGCCAGAGCACGAGGTAGGCGAACGACAGGTCGGCGATGATCTGCCAGTCCGCCATCAGGCCCTGGAGCACGGCGACGTCGGCCTCGTCGAGGTCGGTGTGGCTGCGGACCAGCTCCAGCAGGGACGGCATCGCCTCAGCCTAGGGCGGCCGCGGGACCGATCGGCGGCCGCCGACGGGGCCGGACGACGGCCGCGAGCCGGGTGGCAGGATGGACCGCATGTCCACGGCGTACTGGAACCAGGTCCGGTCCGCCGAGATGGCGGTCCCGACCGACCGTCCGCTGGCCGACCTGACCGCCGAGCTGACCACGCTGCTCGGGTCGACCGACCCCGTCGAGCGCGACGAGATCGCCTACCCGATCCTGGCGACCTGGATCAGCGCCGGGGTGTACGACGACCTGCTGCCGGGCCTCGGCGACGGCATGGCCGCCGGCCTGACCCAGGGGCTCGGCGAGAGCGGGACGCCATCGGTCTTCCGCCGGAGCTTCTCCGCGCTGGTGCTGGCCGCCTGCATCCATCGCGACAACGCCGCGTCCCTCCTGCCAGGCGGCACGCTCCTCGAATGGGGTGACCGGGCCACCGGCTGGCTGGTGCGCGAGCGCGACGCCCGCGGCTTCGTGCCCGGCCAGGGCTGGGCCCACGCCATCGCGCACGGCGCCGACGTGCTCGACGAGCTGGCCAGGTCGGCGCACTTCGGGCTCAACGAGCTCACCGTGCTGCTCGACGTCATCGCCGACCGGGTGCTCGAGCCCACGAACGTCGTGTGGACCTCCGGCGAGCCCGACCGGCTCGCGACGGCCGCGATGTCGGTGTTCCGCAGGCGGCTGGTGCCACTGCGGGTCATCGAGCCGTGGCTCGCCCGGATCGCCGCCGCCGCGTGCGACCGCGGCCCCGCCGGCACGGACCCGTTCCTGACCAGCGGCAACCCGGAGGCGTTCCTGCGCGCTCTGCACCTGCAGGTCGCTCTCGCCCCCGAGCCGGTCGCGGTCCGGGCCGACCTGCTGCTCAGCGTCGTCGACGCCCTGCGCACGACCAACGCGGTCTACCTGAAGCCACCCACCTGAGCGCGGTGATCGCTCGGTAACCTCGGCCCATGACCTCCTCCGAGCCCACCGCCGACGCCGCCATCCCCACCGGCCCGACCTCCGGCCAGACCACCGGGCAGGCCACTGGCCAGACCACTGGGCACGCCGGCCAGCTGGCCGTCGAGGTGGCGCGCGCTCACGGCGTCGAGACGATGTTCACCCTCTCCGGCGCTCACGTGTTCCCGATGTACGACGGCGCGGTCAAGGCCGAGCCGCCGATGCGGATCCTCGACGTCCGCCACGAGCAGACCGCGGCGTTCGCGGCGGAGGCCACCGGCAAGCTCACCCGGGTGCCGGGCCTGGCGGTGCTGACCGCAGGCCCCGGCGTGACCAACGGCGTCAGTGCGATCGCGCAAGCGCAGTTCGCCGGCTCGCCGCTCGTGGTGGTCGGCGGGCGCGCCCCGCAGAACCGCTGGGGCAGCGGCAGCCTCCAGGAGCTCGACCAGCCGCCGATCGTGTCCACGATCACCAAGCTGGCGCGGACGATCCCGACGGCGGCCGAGGTCGCCGACGGCTTCGACGACGCCTTCCGCACCGCCGGGTCGTCACACCGCGGCCCGGTGTTCGTCGACGTACCGATGGACGAGTTCTTCAACACCGCCACCGTCACGCTCTCCGCCGGCGGACGCCCTCGCGGCGCCGAGCCCGACACCGACGCGATCGACCGCATCGCCCGCCTGCTGGCCGACGCCGAGCGGCCGGTGCTGATCCTCGGCACCGACGTGTGGGCCGACGGCGCCGAGCAGCAGGCCCTCGACCTCGTCGAGAGCGCGGGGCTGCCGGCGATCACCAACGGCATGGGTCGCGGCGTCATCCCGGGCGGTCACCCGCTGCTGGTGACCAAGGCCCGCGGCAAGGCCCTCAACACCGCCGACCTCGTCGTCGTGGTCGGCACGCCCCTCGACTTCCGGCTCGGCTACGGCGTGTTCGGCGGCAAGGAGGGGGCGCAGCCCGCACGCGTCGTCCACGTGGCCGACTCCCCCGGCCAGGTCTCCCAGCACGCCGACCTCGCGGCGTCGGTCT
>JAHEXO010000497.1 GCA_023252065.1 Nocardioides sp.
GTCGCCCACCTGCGCCCCGCCCAGACCGGCGGCAGCCCAGACCAGGCCGAGCGGGACCACGAGCCGCGTCCACAGGGCCGGCGATCGCCGCGCGCTACGGCGGGTGCGCAGCGTCGCCCACACGCACAGCGTGAACGACCCGACCACGACGAGCCCCAGTACGGCGAGCACGGCGGCGCGGCCGAGGCCGCCGAGGGCGACCTGCAGCAGGTCGAGCCCCGAGACGGCGTAGCCCGGGTCGCTCAACAGGTCGAACGGTCGGTCGAAGGCGGCGAAGAAGGCCAGGTCGAGCAGGGTGATCACGAACGTCGTGGCCAGCGTGACCCCGCACAGCACCGCCACCAGCCGTCCCCACCGGCGCGGCAGGAGCATCGCCAGGACGACGAAGACGAGGAGCTCCACCGGGATCGCGGCCAGGGCCCGCAGCGACAGCAGCGCGGGCCGCGACGGCAGCGCGAGCACCAGCCAGAGCACGGAGACCGCGAGGAGGTCGGCGGTCGGCGCGGCCCACGAGGGCCGGGGCGTTGTCGAGTCGTGCCGCTGCCGACGCACGGTGCGGACCTGGTGGGCGAACGACTCCGTGAGGAGGACCAGGGCCCCGGCGAGCACGGCCTGCGCGGCCCGCGTCGGCAGCACGCCGGAGGCGACCATGACCAGGGCCACGCCCTGCACCGCCGCGACCACCTTCGCCCAGCTCCGGGGCGGGACCGGGGCCCCCAGCCACGGGCGGAGGGCGGTCGCCACCAGCAGGAGGTAGCGGGCCAGGCCGATCAGCAGCACCCAGGCGCCGACGAGCGGCACGACGTAGACGCTCAGCACCAGGATCAGGAAGGCGTCGGTCTCCATGTCGAACGCCGCGCCCAGCACCGTCACCGATCCCCGCGCGCGGGCCAGGCGGCCGTCGACGAGGTCGAGGGCGAGCGCCACCGAGGCGAGCGCGACGAGCACCCGAGCCGGGACGTCGGCGTACCAGGACTCGACGACGAGGGCAGTGACCCCGGCGACGATGGCCGCGCGGACCAGCGTGACCGCGTTGGCCGGCCCGAGCCGGTCGAGCCCGGTAGCCCGCATCCCGTGCTCCAGCAGCAGCCAGGTGGCGACGGCGACGGCAGATCCTGTCAGGATCGAGGCAGGGTGCAGCCCGACCGTCGCCGCGAGCGTCGCCAGCACCACGGTGGCAACCGGCAGCACGGTGACTGGACCGAGGTGAACCGTGCGCACATGCCCTCCGTAGAAATGGATACCAGTCATACGAGGACGGGTCAGCGTCGGTTCACAGCCGATGCCGGACATGGAGGGAGCCGACGTGACGCGAACGGCCCGCTCGTACTGGCTGCGTGAGCCCGGGTCCGGCGAGCTCCGGAGGTCGGAGCTGCCGGACCCGGGTCCGGCCGACGTGCTCGTGCGTGCGGTGGTCTCGGGGGTGAGCCGCGGCAGCGAGTCGCTGGTCTTCCGCGGCGGCGTCCCGGAGAGCCAGTACGCCGTGATGCGGGCGCCGTTCCAGGAGGGCGAGCTGCCCGGGCCGGTGAAGTACGGCTACCTCAGCGTCGGTGTCGTCGAGGCCGGCCCCGACGACCTGTACGGGCGCACGGTCTTCTGCCTCCATCCCCACCAGACGTCCTACGTCGTGCCGGCCGAGGCCGTCTTCGTCGTCCCGGACGGCGTGCCGGCGCGCCGCGCGGTGCTCGCCGGCACGGTCGAGACGGCCGTCAACGCGCTCTGGGACGCCCGGCCGCTGGTCGGCGACCGGGTGGCGGTCGTGGGCGCGGGCATGGTCGGCTGCTGCACGGCCCGGCTGCTCGCGGGCATCCCCGGTGTCGAGGTGACCCTGGTCGACGCGGTAGCCGAGCGCGCGGACACCGCGGCGGCGCTGGGGGTCGGCTTCGCGCTGCCCCACCAGGCGGCCGGCGACCTCGACCTGGTCGTGCACACCAGCGGCACCGGCGCAGGGCTCCAGTGCGCGCTCGACCTCCTCGGCGCCGACGGCGTCGTCACCGACCTGTCCTGGTACGGCGACACCCCGGTCGCCCTCGACCTGGGCAGCCGCTTCCACTCGGCCCGGCTCGGGGTGCGGGCCAGCCAGGTCGGCGAGGTCGCCGCGGCCCGGCGCTCGCGGCGTACGCGTGCCGACCGGATGCGGCTGGCCCTGCGCCTGCTCGCCGACCCGGCCTACGACGCCCTGCTGACGGGCGAGTCGCCGTTCGCCGAGCTGCCCGAGGTGATGGCGAAGCTGGCGTCGGGCTCGCTGCCGGCGCTGTGCCACACGATCAACTACCCGGGCGACGCCGACGAGAGCGAGGCCTGATGTTCGAGGTGACCGTACGCGACCACATGATGATCGCCCACAGCCTGCGCGGCGACGTGTTCGGGCCCGCCGCCCACCTGCACGGCGCGACCTTCGTCGTGGACGCGGCGTTCGCGCGGCCCGACCTCGACGCCGACGGCATCGTCCTCGACATCGGACGGGCCGGCACGGCCCTCCACGAGGTCCTCGCCGACCTCACCTACACCAACCTCGACGACCACCCCGACTTCGCCGGCGTCAACACGACCACCGAGGTGCTGGCCCGCGCCGTCGCCGACCGGTTGGCCGCCCGCGTGCACGACGGCTCGCTCGGGGTCGCTCCCGGTGACCTGGCCCGGATCCGGGTCACCCTCCTCGAGTCGCCCTCGGCGTGGGCGAGCTACGAGCGTGCCCCATGACCTATGCCCTGCGGCCCGGGTTCCTGCACGCCGTGCTCCCGGACGGCATCGACGACCCCGCGCGGCCCAGCGGCGGCAACCGCTACGACCGGCGGGCACTCGACGGGCTCCGGGAGCGGGGCCGAGCCGTGGTGGAGCACGAGATCGCCGGCGCCTGGCCGCGTCCCGGGGCCGGCGACCTGGCCCGGCTGGACGACACGCTCTCCCGACTCGCCGACGACTCCCTGGTGCTCGTCGACGGGCTCGTTGCCACCGGTGCGGGCCCGGTGCTCACGTCTCACGGCGGGCGGCTGCGGATCGTCGTCCTC
>JAHEXO010000498.1 GCA_023252065.1 Nocardioides sp.
AGGCGCGCTCGCAGCGCGGCCAAGGTCTCCGGGTCGTCGGGGTCGAGCAGCTCGACGTGGGACGTGCCGGCCCGGAGCAGGTCGACAGCGCGGTCGCCGTCGCCGGCGTTGACGGCGGCGGCGAGAGCTGTGATCTCTGGTCCGAAGCGGTGGTTGGTGACCAGCGACGCGACGGTGTCGGCGTCGCGGGCGGCGAGACCTTCGACGAGGTCGGCCAGGACGGCCCCGGCCTCGACCGAGGCGAGCTGGTGGTGGTCACCGACCAGGACCAGTCGGCAGTCGGACCGCACCGCCTCCAGCAACCGGGCCATCATCGTCAGCGACACCATCGACGTCTCGTCGACCACGATCACGTCGTGGGGCAGGCGGTTGTGACGGTCGTGACGGAACCGGTTGCGGCTGTCCCGCTTCCACCCGAGGAGCCGGTGGAGGGTCTGGGCGACCGGCTGTCCGACGGAGGCCGCGTGGTCGCGGAGGGCCTCGCTGCGCAGCGCGTCGCCGACCGCCTCCTGCAGCCGGGCCGCGGCCTTGCCGGTGGGAGCGGTGAGCGCGATCCGCAGGGGTCTCTCGGAGCCCTCGGCGAGCAGCGCCAGCAGGCCGGCGACCGCGGTCGTCTTGCCGGTGCCGGGCCCGCCGGTGACGACGGTCGTCCAGGCCCGAGCGGCTGCCAGAGCGGCGGCTCGCTGCTCGTCGTACCCCTCGGGGAAGAGCACCGGCGCCAGCGCGGCCAGCACCGTCTCCTCGGCAGGTGGCGGCGCCAGGCCGAGCCGCGCGACCAGGTCGTCACGCACCTGGCACTCCTCGCGCCAGTAGCGGTCGAGGTAGGCCCGGTCGCCCTCCACCCGGAGCACGCCCGCGCTGCCGATCCG
This sequence comes from Nocardioides sp., assembly GCA_023252065.1. The sequence goes on from JAHEXO010000498.1 coordinate 870, forward strand.
GCTGTCGGCGACGCGCCGCGCCCAGCCCGCAGCGGGCCAGGCCAGGCCGTCGGGCAACGGGTCGACTGTGAGGGCAGCGAAATCGAGACACACCGACCCGTGACGCAGCTGGCGGACCACGAAGGCCAACGCCAGCGCTGCCTCGTCGTCGGGCTCGTCGGCGAGAGCGCGGATGCGGGCCGCGGTGTGGACGTCGGCGGCCTCGAGCACCCCGGCCGCGTTGAAGCGCCCGAGCACCCCGGTCATCCCGAGGGCATAGCGGCGGTCGGCGGCGTCGTTGGTCTCGAAGGGCTCCACCACGCGTGGCGTCGTCACACCCTCACCCCCTCGAGCAGCTCGCTGAGCTCGGACACGAGGGCCACCGGCGGCGACCAGTCGAACACCCCGGCCACGTGACCGTCTACGACGGGGGTCTCGGGTCCACACATGCCCCGCAGGAAGAGGTAGAGGGTCCCCCCGAGGTGACGCTCCGCGTCGTAGGACGGCAGCCGCCAGCGCAGGTAACGGTGGAGGACGACGGAGTAGAGCAGGGCCTGGAGGGGGTAGTGGCTGTGCAGCATCGCCCCCGCCATCGCGTCGCGGCTGTAGTCGGCCGAGGTCACGGGCGTGCCGGGCTCGCCGAGGAGGTTGGTCTTGTAGTCGACGACGACGTAGCGGTAGCCGCCGCCCGCGCTGACGTCGGGCACCCTCAGGACGACGTCGATCGAGCCCGACAGATAGCCCCGGAGCGCCTGCTCTCCCAGGGGGCCGACCAGCTGGTCGGCGTAGGAGGCGAGGGGGTCGTCGGCCGGCAGGTGACGCCGGAGCAGCGCCGCCACGTCGCCGAGGTGTACGCCGGCTCGCATCGTCGCGGGCCGGTCACCGCCGGTCAGGGGGAACTCGAAGTCGAGCTCGCAGAGCCGGTCGCCCAGCGGGATGTCGGCCAGTCGCAGCCCGTCGGCCAGAGAACCGAGCGACGTCAGCTGCGACGGCAGCACCCCGGCGGCGACCTCGGCCGCCGAGACCCCCACCGGCCACCAGGACAGCTGCTCGCGGGTGCGCGCCTCGAGCTCGGCTGCGAGGTCGGGTGCGTCGGGGTCGGCGTGCTCCAGCACCGCGTGCACCAGGCTGCCGAAGGTGGCGCCCGACGGGAGGTCGGCCATCGGGCTGAGGACTGACGGCAGCCCCGGCTCGGACCACCTCGCGAGCAAGCCCGCTTCGGTCTCGCTGGGATCACTGGGATCCGACTCCGTCGGATCCCAGTGATCCAGCTCGGGTTCGGACGTCACCCCGGCCGGCTGCTCCTGCACCCGGATCAGTCCGGAGTAGGAGGTGCGCCGCCACTCGGTGTCGACCGCGCGGTCGAAGACCCGCGCAGCCAGGTCTCCCCGCGCAGAAGGGGTCGCCCGGCCGGAGACCGCAGCCGGAGTGGAGAGCTCCGGTGACGGACCACCGAGCTGGTCGAGCATGCCGAGCACCGCAGCGACGTAGTCGTCGTCCTTGATCGCCATCTCGTCGGGCACCTCCGCCTGGTCGGGACGGCGTCCGAACAGCAGCCGGTGGAGCCCGCCGGTCGGGGTGATGGCGGTGGGCGCCCACCAGGTGACGACCTGCGACTGGGCGCGGGTGAGCGCGACGTAGAGGTCGCGCAGCTCCTCCCCGGCCTCCTCGCGGAGGTGGGCGTCGGCCTGCAGTTTCCACGAGGGGCCGCTGCCCGACACGTCGAGCGTGCGCACGTCGTCGGCGTCGTGGAAGCGGGCGACCTCGACCGGCCAGACGTACTTCATCGACACGAAGGGCAGGTGGACGACGGGGTACTGCAGGCCCTTGCTCTGGTGCACCGTCGTGATCTGGACCGCCGCCGCGTCGCTGTCGAGCCGGCGGACCCGCTCGGACGACGCCGCCTCGCGCTCGGAGCGCAGCCACTCCAGCAGACCGGTGAGCCCGAGCCCGTCTCGACGTGCGGTCTCGTGGAGGGTCTGGCCGACGTGGCGCAGGTCGGTGAGCAGCCGCTCGCCGCCGGTGGTGGCGAGGACGCGGGCGCTGAGCCCCTGCTCCTCTGTCGCCTCCATCAGGGCCGCGACGCCGCGGCCGCGCAGCAGGAGCGCCCAGCCGCGGAACCGGTCGGCGAGGCGGTCGGTGAGCTCGTCGGCACCGGCGTG
>JAHEXO010000050.1 GCA_023252065.1 Nocardioides sp.
CTGATGCAGCTGCGTCAGGAGCACGCCGGCCTGCTCGGGTACGACGGGTGGCCGGCCTACGACGCCGAGGTCAAGATGATCGAGACCGGCGAGGCGATCCCGGCGTTCATCGAGAAGATCAGCAAGGCGGCCGAGGCGTCGGCGCTGCGCGACCGCGACGTCATCCTCGAGCGGATCCGCCAGGACCGGCCCGACGCCGACGCCCTCGACGGCGCCGACACCCGCTTCTACATCGAGGCCATCAAGCGCGAGCAGCACAGCGTCGATGCCCAGGATGTCCGCCGCTACTTCTCCTTCGAGAAGGTCCGGCAAGGGCTCCTCGACGTCACCGGCCGGCTCTTCGACCTCGGGTACGAGCACGTGGACGCACCGACCTGGCACGCGGACGTCGCGTCGTACGACGTCACCCTGGCCGGGCAGCCGATCGGCCGGATCCACCTCGACCTCCACCCGCGCGCCAACAAGTTCAGCCATGCCGCGCAGTTCACTCTCACTGACGGGGTCACCGGTCGGCAGGTGCCCGAGGGCGTGCTGGTGTGCAACTTCCCGAAGGGGCTGATGGAGCACGACGACGTGGTCACCCTGTTCCACGAGTTCGGCCACCTGATCCACCACGTGGTGGGCGGTCACCAGCGCTGGGCGCGGCTGACCGGCGTCGCCACCGAGTGGGACTTCGTCGAGGCGCCCTCCCAGCTGCTCGAGGAGTGGGCGTGGGACGCGACGGTGCTGCAGGGCTTCGCGACCGACGACGACGGCACCCCGATCCCGGCCGACCTCGTCGGGCGGATGCGGGAGGCGGAGGACTTCGCCAAGGGGCTCACGGCACGCACCCAGATGTTCTACGCCGCACTGTCCTACCGGATCCACCAGGAGCCGCCGGCAGACGGCGCCGGCATCTCGGCGCTCTCCCGTGAGCTCCAGGCGACGTACTCGATGGTCGAGCCGCTGCCCGACACCCACTTCCACGCGGCGTTCGGGCACCTCGACGGCTACTCGTCGGGCTACTACACCTACATGTGGTCGCTGGTGATCGCCAAGGACCTGCTCTCGGCCTTCGACCGCGACGACATGTTCGCCCCCGACGTGGCCGCCCGCTACCGCGACCGGATCCTGGCCCAGGGTGGCCGCAAGGACGCCGCCGACCTGGTGGAGGACTTCCTGGGCCGGCCGTTCGGCTTCGACTCCTTCGCGACGTGGCTGGCGGAGTGAGCGGCCTCAGTTGATCGGCTGGTGGATCACCGAGCGGAACTTGTCGACGATGTGGAGGTCGCCCGCGAGGTGGGTGTCGGCACCGTCGCTACGGCGCCAGATCCGGGCGTCGAGTGCCTCGGCGGTGCCGCTGACCACCGCGTCGGGCTCGACCCCGGGGTCGGCGACGACCCGGATGTCGTCCTCCTCGTGCTCGATGCCGTCGGGGTCGGTGCCGTGGAAGCGGCCGAGCTGGACCCAGACCTGGTCACCGGTGTCGGTCAGGTCGACCCGGACGTAGTGGGCGAGCCCGGAGAACTCGCCCCACGGCGGGCACCCGCCGTACATCACGTCGAGCACCTCGTCGACCCCGTCGGCGGCCAGGTCGGCCGGGAACGGCGTGAGGCTGTGGGCTGCCAGCTCGGCGTCGCGGCGGTGGATCAGTGCCTCGTGGGCCTGGCGGCGGTAGATGAAGGCGACGTTCTTGTGCTCGGGGTGCCAGGTCCAGGCATCGTCGGCGGGATCGGCCGCGGCCAGGGCCCCGACCAGGCCCGCGAACTGCGCGTCGTAGAAGGCGAGGAGGCCGGCATAGTCGCCCGGCCGCTCGGGCTCGGGGTACTCCTCGGGGCCCTTGGGCCGGTGCTCGACCATCCAGGTCCACCAGTGCTGCACCTCGCCGAGGTGCCACAGGAGGTCGGCTGCGCGCCAGTCGGGGCAGCTCGGGACCTCGGCGGCCGGGTCGCAGTCGGCGAGCACGTCGCGGAACCTCTGCGACTCGGCGCGGATGTGCTCGAGGTAGGTGGGGAAGTCGAGTCTCGGCATGCCCCAGAACCTATCCGCGAGCACCGACGACCTCCACCCCTGGGCGTCCGATCCGAGGGGGCGGGCGCCGGTTAGCATGAACATGCACCAGAATGTATGATCATGCGCATGTCTCAGGTGAGGGTCGCGGTCGCCGGCGCCAGCGGGTACGCCGGTGGCGAGCTGCTGCGGCTCCTGCTCGGCCACCCGGCGGTCGAGGTCGGTGCGCTGACCGCCGGCGGCAACGCCGGCGCCACGCTCGGGTCACTCCAGCCCCACCTGACCCCACTCGCTGACCGAGTGCTGCTCGAGACGTCGCCGGAGACCCTCGCCGGTCATGACGTGGTCTTCCTCGCCCTGCCGCACGGCCAGTCTGGCGCGGTCGCCGCTGCCCTGCCCGACGAGACCTTGGTGGTCGACTGCGGCGCGGACTTCCGGCTTCGCGACCCGGCCCAGTGGGCCCGTTTCTACGGCGGTGACCACGCCGGCACCTGGCCGTACGGTCTGCCCGAGCTCCCCGGGCAGCGCGACGTGCTCCGGCAGGCTCGCCGGATCGCCGTACCGGGCTGCTACCCGACCGTCTCCTCCTTGGCGCTCGCGCCCGCCGTGGCGGCCGGCCAGGTGAGGCCCGACGTCGTCGTGGTGGCCGCCTCCGGCACCAGCGGGGCCGGCAAGGCCGCCAAGCCGCACCTCCTCGGCAGCGAGGTGATGGGCAACGCCACGGCGTACGGCGTGGGCGGCGTGCACCGGCACACCCCCGAGATCGTGCAGAACCTGTCGGCCCTCGTCGACACCGAGGTGACGGTGAGCTTCACGCCGCTGCTCGTGCCGATGCCGCGCGGCATCCTGGCCACCTGCTCGGCCCCGCTGGCGCCCGGCGCCACGGCCGACGAGGTGCGCGAGACCTATCTCAAGGCCTACGACGCCGAGCCGTTCGTACGCGTGCTGCCGGAGGGGGAGTGGCCGCAGACCAAGGCCGTCCACGGCAGCAACGCCTGCCACCTCCAGGTCACTGTCGACGAGTCCGCCGGGCGTGTCGTGGTGGTCGGCGCCATCGACAACCTCGCCAAGGGCACCGCCGGCGGCGCCGTCCAGTCCATGAACCTCGCCCTCGGCCTCGACGAGACCCTCGGCCTGACCACCGTGGGTGTCGCGCCGTGAGCGTCACCCACCCCCGCGGCTTCCGCGCCGCCGGCGTCGCCGCTGGGCTGAAGTCCACCGGCGCGCAGGACGTGGCGCTCGTCGTCAACGACGGACCCGGCGACAGCTCTGCGAGCGTGTTCACCGCCAACCGCTGCCAGGCCAACCCGGTGCTGTGGAGCAAGGAGGCCGTCAAGGACGGCGTCGTCCGCGCCGTCGTGCTCAACTCCGGCGGCGCCAACTGCTACACCGGCCCCGAAGGCTTCCAGACCACGCACGCGGTGGCCGAGCGGGTCGCCGGACACCTCGGGATCGGCGCGATCGACGTCGTCGTCTGCTCCACGGGACTGATCGGCCTGGCCAACGACCGCGACCAGGTGCTCGCCGGCGTCGACGCGGCGTACGGCGCGCTGGGCACGGGCGGTGGGAAGGGCGACGACGCGGCCCGCGCGATCATGACCACCGACTCGGTGCCCAAGCAGGTGGTCGTCGAGGCCGCCGGCTGGTCGGTCGGCGGCATGGCCAAGGGCGCGGGGATGCTCGCCCCCCAGCTCGCCACCATGCTCGTGGTGCTCACCACCGACGCGGTGGGGTCCGCGAGCGACCTAGACGCAGCGCTGAGGGCAGCGACCAGGGTCAGCTTCGACCGGCTCGACTCCGACGGGTGCATGTCGACCAACGACACGGTCACCGTGCTGGCCAGCGGCGCCAGCGGGATCACCCCCACCGTCGCCGATCTCACCGACGCGCTGACCAAGGCCTGCACCGACCTCGCCCTGCAGCTGCTCGCCGACGCCGAGGGGGCCGAGCACGAGATCGCGATCACGGTCCTCCACGCGGCCGACGAGGACGACGCGGTCGAGGTCGGCCGGAGCATCGCGCGCAGCAACCTCTTCAAGGCCGCCGTCTTCGGCCAGGACCCCAACTGGGGTCGCGTGCTCGCCAGCATCGGCACGACACAGGCCGCCTTCGACCCCGCCGACCTCGACGTCGCGATGAACGGCGTCTGGGTCTGTCGGCAGAGCACCCCGGCCGCCGACCCCGCCGAGGTCGACCTGAAGCCGCGCGAGGTCACCGTGACCGTCGACCTCAAGGCCGGCGACGCCCGCGCGACGGTCTGGACCAACGACCTGACCCACGCCTACGTCCACGAGAACTCGGCGTACTCCTCATGACCGCCCAGCAGACGACCGGCCCCGACCCGGCCAAGGCCGCGACCCTGGCTGCCGCCCTGCCGTGGCTCAAGCGCTACCACGGCAAGGTCGTCGTGGTGAAGTACGGCGGCAACGCGATGACCGACGACGGGCTCAAGCGGGCCTTCGCCGAGGACATCGCCTTCCTGCGGTTCGCCGGCTTCAAGCCCGTGGTCGTGCACGGCGGCGGCCCGCAGATCTCGGCGATGCTCGACCGGCTCGGGATCGAGTCGGAGTTCCGCGGCGGACTCCGGGTCACCACGCCTCCGGCCATGGACGTCGTCCGGATGGTGCTCGTCGGCCAGGTGCAGCGCGAGCTTGTCGGCCTGGTCAACGAGCACGGCCCGCTCGCGGTCGGGCTGTCGGGCGAGGACGCGGGCCTGTTCACCGCTGAGCGCACCAACACGATCGTCGACGGCGAGGAGGTCGACCTCGGGCTGGTCGGCGAGGTCGCCCACGTGCGGCCCGAGGCGGTGCTCGACCTGGTCGAGGCGGGCCGCATCACGGTCATATCCAGCGTCGCCCCCGACAAGGACGGCACCGTCCACAACGTCAACGCCGACACCGCGGCTGCGGCCCTCGCGATCGCCCTCGGGGCAGAGAAGCTCCTGGTGCTGACCGACGTCGAAGGGCTCTACCGCGACTGGCCCGGCAGCGACGACGTGATCGGCGAGATCAGCCCCGAGTCGCTGGCAGCGCTGATGCCGTCGCTCGCCGCCGGCATGGTCCCCAAGATGGGTGCCTGCCTCCAGGCGGTCCGGGGCGGAGTCCCGCGGGCCACCGTCGTCGACGGTCGCGAGCCGCACGCCGTCCTCCTCGAGCTCTTCACCGACGAGGGCGTCGGCACCCAGGTGCTGCCCGGCGTGGCCACCAAGATCCGGAAGGCACGCGGATGACGAGCCAGGAGCGCTACGCCGCCGCCCTGATGAACACCTTCGGCCCTCCCCAGCTGGTGCTCAGCCGCGGCGAGGGCGCCCACGTCTGGGACGAGGACGGCAAGGAGTACGTCGACCTCCTCGGTGGCATCGCCGTGAACGCCCTCGGTCACGCCCACCCGGCGCTGGTCCGAGCGGTGACCGAGCAGCTCCAGACCCTCGGCCACGTGTCCAACTTCTTCGCGACCGCTCCCCAGATCACCCTGGCCGAGCGCCTCCTCGACCTGGCGAGCCCCCCGCAGGTCGGGGAGGTCGCTCCTGGAGGCGGGCGTCAGCCCGGCAAGGTGTTCTTCACCAACTCCGGGACCGAGGCCAACGAGGCAGCCTTCAAGCTGACCCGTCGTACCGGCCGCACCCACCTGGTCGCAGCCGAGGGCTCGTTCCACGGGCGCACCATGGGCGCGCTCGCGCTGACCGCCAAGGCGGCCTACCGCGAGCCGTTCGAGCCGCTCCCGGGCCACGTCACCTTCGTCCCGTACGGCGACTCCGCGGCGCTGACCGCGGCCGTCACCGACGAGACGGCAGCGGTGGTCCTCGAGCCGGTGCAGGGCGAGGCGGGCGTCGTCGTACCCCCCGACGGCTACCTGGCCGACGCCCGACAGACCACCAGGGAGCGCGGCGCCCTGCTGTGGCTGGACGAGGTGCAGACCGGGATCGGGCGCACCGGACAGTGGTTCGCGGCGGCGACCGACCCCGAGGTCGCCCCCGACGTCGTCACGGTCGCCAAGGGGCTCGGCGGCGGCATCCCCATCGGGGCGTGTCTCGGTCTCGGTGCCGCGGCCGACCTCCTCCAGCCCGGCAACCACGGCACCACGTTCGGCGGCAACCCGGTCGCCTGCGCGGCCGCCCTCGCCGTCCTCGACACGATCGAGTCCGACGGCCTGCTGGAGCACGCGCGCGAGGTCGGGGCCGACCTGCGCACCGGCCTCGCCGAGGACCCCCGTGTCGTCGAGGTGCGCGGGCGTGGACTGCTGATCGGCATCGACGTCACCGTCGACGCTCCGGCGGTGGTGGCGGCGGCCCGGGAGCACGGGTTCCTGGTCAACGCGACCGGTCCGGGCACCGTGAGGCTGGTCCCGCCGCTGGTCCTCGGCCACGATGAGGCCGCGGCGTTCCGGGCGTCCTGGTCCGGGATCCTCGACGCCGCCGAGCACGCCGCCGAGCCGGCGACCACGACAGGAGCCTCCCGATGACCCGGCACTTCCTGCGCGACGACGTGCTCGACGGCCCGCAGAGCGTCGTCTGGCTGCTCGCCTCGTCCTCCGGGGAGGCGACGTGAACGGCACCGCCCGCCGCCCCACGACGAAGAACAGCCGGCACCAGCTGATCGTCGACCTGCTGTCCAACCACGAGGTGCGCTCGCAGCCCGAGCTGCTCGACCTGCTCGTCGAGCAGAACGTGACGGTCACCCAGGCCACCTTGTCGCGCGACCTCGTCGAGCTCGACGCGGTGCGGGTGCGGGCCCACTCCGGCGCGCTGGTGTACGCCGTACCGGCGGAGGGCGGCGACCGTCGTCCCGCCGCACCGGGGGAGTCCGCGGCCGCCGCCCACCGGCTGCAGCGACTGCTCGGCGAGCTCCTGGTGAGCGCCGACGCCAGCGCCAACATGGTCGTGCTGCGCACGCCGCCCGGCGCGGCGCAGTTCCTGGCCTCCGCCCTCGACAAGGCCGAGTACGGCGACGTGCTGGGCACCATCGCCGGCGACGACACGGTGCTGGTGATCGGCCGCGAGGCCACCGGTGGCGACGACCTCGCCCGACGACTCCTGGCGCTGGCCCAGCAGCCGGCGCCCTGACCCACTGTCCCGCCCGTCCACCCCACCAGGAGAGCCGTCCCCGTGAGCAAGGTCCTCACCCATCTGCCCGTCGGCCAGCGCGTCGGCATCGCGTTCTCCGGAGGTCTCGACACCTCCGTCGCGGTCGCCTGGATGCGCGCCAAGGGCGCCATTCCGTGCACCTACACCGCCGACATCGGGCAGTACGACGAGCCCGACATCGACACCGTGCCCAGCCGCGCCCTCGAGTACGGCGCAGAGATCGCCCGCGCGGTCGACTGCAAGGGCCCACTGGTCGAGGAGGGGCTGGCCGCGTTGGCGTGCGGCGCCTTCCACGTGCGCTCGGCCGGTCGTGCCTACTTCAACACCACACCGCTCGGTCGCGCCGTCACCGGCACGATGCTGGTCAGCGCCATGCACGAGGACGGCGTCGACATCTGGGGCGACGGCTCGACCTTCAAGGGCAACGACATCGAGCGGTTCTACCGCTACGGCCTGCTCACCAACCCCGACCTGCGCATCTACAAGCCCTGGCTCGACGCGGCGTTCGTCTCCGAGCTCGGCGGCCGGCACGAGATGAGCCAGTGGCTGACCTCGCACGGCCTGCCCTACCGCGACACCGCCGAGAAGGCCTACTCCACCGACGCCAACATCTGGGGTGCCACCCACGAGGCGAAGACCCTCGAGCACCTCGACGTCTCGCTCGAGACGGTCCAGCCGATCATGGGCGTGCGGTTCTGGGACCCGGCCGTGGCGATCGAGACCGAGGACGTCACGGTCCGCTTCGACCGCGGCCGCCCGGTGGCCGTGAACGGCACGACGTACGACGACCCGGTGGCGCTCGTGCGCACCGTCAACGAGATCGGCGGCCGGCACGGCCTCGGCATGTCCGACCAGATCGAGAACCGGATCATCGAGGCCAAGTCGCGGGGGATCTACGAGGCGCCCGGCATGTCGCTGCTGTGGATCGTCTACGAGCGTCTGCTCAACGCGGTCCACAACGAGACCACGCTGGCCAACTACCACGACCAGGGCCGCCAGCTCGGGCGGCTGCTCTACGAGGGCCGCTGGCTCGACCCCCAGGCGCTGATGATGCGCGAGTCGATCCAGCGGTGGATCGGGTCACTGGTCACCGGTGAGGTGACCCTGCGGCTGCGCCGGGGGGAGGACTACTCGATCCTCGCGACCCGCGGCCCGGCGTTCTCCTACCACCCCGACAAGCTCTCCATGGAGCGCGTCGAGTCGGCCGCCTTCGGCCCCACCGACCGGATCGGCCAGCTCACCCTGCGCAACCTCGACATCGCCGACTCGCGCAGCAAGCTCGAGCTCTACGCCACCCAGCCGCTCGACGAGGGCCAGGTGCTGGTCGAGCACGGGCACCTCCTCGGTGCCTTGCCGGCCGGTGGCGCCGACCGGATCGCCAGCAACCCCGGCGCCGACGAGGCCGACGAGGTCGCCCTCGACCACGCCGCCATCGACGAGGGCGTCGACTGACCTGGCGTTCGTGTCACCGCCTGATAGGAAGGATCCCGTGCCCGAGCCGATCCGTCGTACGACGGCCCGCGTCGTCCCGGTCAACCGCGACGGCGAGGTGCTGGTGCTCTACGGCTGTGACCCGCTGCACCCCGAGACGCCGTACTGGTTCACCATCGGCGGCGCGACCGAGCCGGGGGAGACCCTCGAGGAGACCGGAACCCGCGAGCTGCTCGAGGAGACCGGCATCGCCGTCGCTCCCCATCAGCTGGTCGGGCCCTACCACCGAGGGCGCCACCAGTTCTCCTGGAACGGCATGGACATCGACAACGACTCCCACTTCTTCGCGGTCCGCGTCGACGAGGTGGAGGTGAGCTTCGACGGGCTCGACCACCTGGAGGCCGGCTCGATCTGGGACGCCCGCTGGTGGCTGCCCGCCGAGGTGCCCAAGGACGCGCTGGCCCACCCCGAGCTCCCCGAGGTGCTCGCCCGCGCGGTCGTGGCGGTGGCCTCGTGAGCACCACCAACGAGGGCGCCCTCTGGGGCGGCCGGTTCGCCGGTGGCCCGTCACCCGAGCTCGAGGCGCTGTCGCGCTCGACCCACTTCGACTGGCGGCTCGTCCCCTACGACCTGGCCGGGTCCGTCGCCCACGCCCACGCGCTCCACCGCGCCGGACTGCTGACCGACGCCGACCACCAGCGCCTCCTCGACGGGCTCGCGGCCCTCCGGCGCGCGTACGACGAGGGGTCGCTGCACCCGGCGCCGTCCGACGAGGACGTCCACGGTGCCCTCGAACGACTCCTCATCGA
>JAHEXO010000499.1 GCA_023252065.1 Nocardioides sp.
CCGCAGATGGCGTAGACGTACCCGGCGCCGGCAGCCAGCCGCACCTCCCGCACCGGCAGCCGCCAGCCCGTGGGCGCGCCGCGGAGCTTGGGGTCGGAGCTGATCGAGAGGTGCGTCTTGGCGATCACCACCGGCAGCTCGCCGAACCCCAGCTTCTCGTACTCGGCCAGCCCCTTCGCAGCGGCGGGTGACAGGTCGATGCCGTCGGCGCCGTAGATCTGGGTCGCGATCGTCTCGATCTTCTCCACCAGCGGCATCGAGAGCTCGTAGAGGAACCGGAAGTCCGAGCCCTGGTCCAGGGCCTCGAGCACGGTGTCCGCCAGCGCCTTCGCTCCCGGTCCGCCCTCGACGACGTGGCGGCTGACCGCGCACCGGACGCCCAGCTCGTCACAGGTCGCGAGGATCGCTTCGTGCTCCGAGTCGTGGTCGTCGGCGAAGGCGTTGATCGCCACGACCGGAGTGATCCCGAAGCGCTGCACGATCCCGATGTGGGCGCGTAGGTTGGGCAACCCCGCCCGTACGTCGTCCGGGTTCTCCGCGAGCAGGCCCGGCGGGAGGTCCTTGCCGGGTCGGATGTCGTAGCGCCCGGAGTGCGCCTTCATCGACCGCACGGTCACCACGATGACGGCCAGGTCAGGGGTGAGCCCGCCGGCCCGGCACTTCACGTCGAAGAACCTCTCGGCGCCCATGTCCGACCCGAAGCCGGCCTCGGTGACCACGACGTCCGCGTGCGAGAGCGCGATCCGGTCGGCGATCACCGACGACGTACCGGTCGCGATGTTGCCGAAGGGCCCGCAGTGCACGAGCGCCGGCCCGCCCTCGAGGGTCTGCAGGAGGTTGGGCTTGATGGCGTCCTTGAGGATCACGGCCATCGCACCCGCGGCCTTGACGTCCTCGGCGGTCACGGGCTCGCCGGTCGTCGTGGTCCCGACGACGATCCGGCCGAGACGTTCGCGCAGGTCGGGCAGGGACGTGCTGAGAGTGAGGATCGCCATGATCTCGCTGGCCGCGGTGATGTCGAAGCCGGACTGACGCGGTACGCCGTCCAGACGGGCGCCGAGGCCGATCACCACGTTGCGCAGGGCCCGGTCGTTGACGTCGAGGACCCGGCGCCAGGTCACGTTGCGCGGGTCGAGGCCCGAAGGACTGCCGAAGTGCAGGTCGTTCTCGACCATCGCGGCCAGCAGGTTGTGCGCCGCGGTCACGGCGTGGAAGTCGCCGGTCAGGTGGAGGTTGATCCGCTCCATCGGGACGACCTGGCTGTAGCCGCCGCCGGCCGCGCCGCCCTTGATCCCGAACGTCGGTCCCATGGAGGCCTGCCGCAGGTCGACGACCGCGTTGGTGCCGCGGAGCACGAGCCCCTGGGCGAGCCCGACGCTGGTGGTGGTCTTCCCCTCCCCCAGGGGGGTCGGGGTCACGGCGGTGACCACGACGTACTTCGCCCGCCCCGCCCTCTCGTCCGGGACCTCGAGCGCTGCGAGATCGATCTTGGCGACCCCGCGTCCGTAGTGCTCGAGATGCTCCTCGTCGACACCGAGGTCGGCCGCGACGTCTGAGATGGGGCGGAGGGTGGCGGCCTGGGCGATCTCCAGGCTGCTCGGTATCGGCTTGTTCATGGCCCTTGCCTACCGGTTTCCGCGCTCGGGGGGAACAGTCGCAGGGCCTGGACTGGTCCGGCGCGTCGACCTGCGGGCATGAAAGCAGCCCGGTCGATGTCGACGGGGGAGGCGACAACGACCGGGCCGACGGCGACGCTAGCGAGCCCTGATCGAGTCTTCAACTACCACCGGCACCCAATTTGCACCGGCTCCGTATGAGCGCAGGTCAGCGGCGTCCGGCACTCAGAATTTCTCGGTGGCGAGACGGGTTCAGCGCAAGGTCACCTGTCGGTTGGCCAGTTCGACCCGGGCCGCGCGCTCGTCCGTCGAGAGATCGCCGGTCTCGGCCAGGGCCTCCTCGAGGCGGACGCCGAACGCCGCCGCCGGCTCCTCCAGCGCCTCGGCGCCGGTGCCGACCGGCAGGTCCCAGACCGGTACGACGAGCCCGTGCGCGCGGAACATCCCGACCAGCTTCGACGTCGCGCCCACGCCGTCGTCGTGCCGCGCGTGCAGGCGGGCCAGGGCGTCGAGCAGCGGAGCCTCGTCGTGGGGCATCACCCAGCGCAGGTGCTCCTTGGGCCCGATGTGGGTCCAGTACGCCGCATCCACGGTGGTCAGCCGTGCGGACGGCGCGACGGCGCCGTTGGCCTGCTCGAGGGCCGCCGCCATGGCGTCGTCCTGCTCCTCCACGTCGTCGAGCCACCAGCCGAAGCCCTCGTGCACGGTCACCTCGAGCGGTTCGTCGACGACCAGATCCTGGAGCCGGGCGCCGGGGCCCGGCGGGTCGACCAGGCCGATGATGCCCGGCTCGTCGGCCGCCAGCGCCTGATCCAGCACCGCTCCCAGGTCGCGGGACGGGTCACCGAAGGAGTGCCGCACCTGGAGGCCGAGCCACACCTGGCCGCTGTCGCGCACCATCGCCGGTGCCGCCGTGGGCAGCATGGTGCCGAGGCGCACCGTGCGCTCGCCCACGCGCAGCGGTGCGGTCGCCGACGAGACGAACTCGCGGAGGGCGACCAGGTCGCGCTCGGCAGCCAGGCCCTCGAACGGCCGCGCGACGTAGGCGCCGCCGGCCGAGCCGTGGCAGGCCTTGTAGCGCTTCCCCGACCCGCAGGGGCACGGCTGGCGGGGCCCGACAGCGCCGTCCGTCCCACCGGCGGCGTCGGTGGTGACGCGTGCGCGCGCCTTGGTCCGTGACTTCTTGGCCATGCCACGAGGCTAGGGTGCGTCCTCGTCGTCGAGCCAGCTGACCATCTGGCGCGGCCGGTCGGTGATCACCGCGCGCACCCCCAGCGACTGGCACAGGTCCAGCTGCTCGTGGGTGTTGACCGTCCAGACGTGCAGGTCGCGGCGGGTGCGGACCAGGCGCTGGGCGAACTTCGGGTGCTTGGTGAGGGTTGTGATCCC
>JAHEXO010000500.1 GCA_023252065.1 Nocardioides sp.
GGTCCCGCAGATCTTGATGATCGACCTCGGGACGGAGACCCTGCCGGCCCTGGCGCTGGGTCGGGAGGCTGCCGAGCCCGGGATCATGGAGCGGGCACCCCGCCGGCGTACGGAGAGCATCATCACCGGGTCCCTCCTGCTCCGGGCCTGGGGGATCCTCGGCGTGGTCAGTGCCGTCCTGGTGACCAGTGCCTTCATGTGGAGCCTGCTCCGCAACGGCTGGACCCCCGGAGCGGACGTGTCGTCGGGGTCGCCGTTGCACGACGTCTACGCCCACGCGACGACCCTGGCTTTCGCCGGCATCGTGGTCTGCCAGATCGGTACGGCGATGGCAGCGCGCACCGACCGGGTCTCCCTGCTCCGCATCGGGGTCTTCAGCAACCGGCTCCTCCTCGGCGGCATCGCCTTCGAGCTGCTCGTCGCCGCCGCCGCGATCTACCTGCCGGTCGCCCACACCCTGCTCGGCACCCGGTCACTCGGGCTCACTGACCTCTTCGTGCTGGCCTTCTTCCCGATCATCGTCTGGGCGGCCGACGAGCTCTACCGCTGGCGCGGCCGGCGTCGGACCTGACCTCGGAGGACCCCACGACTTCAGATTTTGCTGACCACCCGTCACACTGGCCACACCGGTCACCAGCATGCGGGCATCGCGTTGTATTCACGAGGCCCTGCCGTCACTCTGGAGGCGGGGAAACTTTTCGTATGGGGGTGCGGAAAAATGGGGGGACGCGCGCTTTCACTTGCGCCGGAAGAGACCGACATGTCACATCGCAGGACCGACGGGTCCCGCGCGGAGAGCCCGGCGATCCGGCTGCTCGATGCGCTACGTAACGGGGACGACCTGGGCGTGCTGGCCGTGTGTGGCGACAACACCGTCGTCCACGCCGAGAACATGCGCTGGTCGTGCCAGGGTCGCGACGAGATCCGACGCTGGCTGATCGAGGCGCGCGAGCGCTTCCCGGGGCTGACCATCGAGTCGCACACCCGTCACATCGGCTTCGGCCTGGTGATCGACGAGACCCGGGTCCAGGACGTCTACCAGGACCTCGAGCCGGCAGGCTCCGAGGACGAGGTGCCCGACGGGCCCGCTGTCGGAGCCGCCCACGTGGCCGTGGACGGCCACGTCGCGGCGGAAGCCGACGAGCCGGTGGACGCCGTGACGGAGGTGTCCGCCCTCGAGGTGAGCAGCCACCGCGCCGACGTCCCGGCGGTCGCCGCCTCCGACCACCCGATGTGGGACCAGCCCGCCACCGAGACCCGCAACGTCATGCGACTGTGGCGCGAGCGGGCCGACGAGGAGGAGCAGCCCGCCACGGCGCTGAACATGCCGGTCCGGATCACGGTCCGCCACGACGACCTGCAGGTGCACGAGGTGTCGCTGAGCTTCCCGGCCGCGCTGTTCAAGCGCGCGCTGGGGATGCGGGTCGACCCGTTCGAGATGTCGTTGAGCGAGGTCCAGTCGGCGTTCATCGCTCCGGTCGGGGCCGGGTTCACGACCTATGCGCTCGATCGGCCCGAGCTGACCCTGGTCACGCCTCCGCCCGTCGACGAGCCCGAGCCGGTGCCGGCCGAGGCCGAGCCGCCGCGGCGCCGCCGCCGCGGCCGCGTGCTCCTGCCGCTCCTGCTGGTGCTGGCCCTGCTGGGAGGTGGCGCCTACTACTGGGCGACCCAGGTGCGGGACCAGTCTGCGGGTGCCGGTCCGGTGACGACGCCGCCGACGTCACCGTCGGCCTCGGTGTCGACCTCGCCCTCGCCGTCGGCGCCGCCGAGCTCGAAGCCCACCACGGCTTCGACCCAGCGTCCGAGCGGCAAGCCCAACGTCACCTTGGAGTCCGACCTCGCCTTCGCGTCGAACAGCGCGGTGCTGTCAGCCCAGGCGAAGGCGAAGATCGCGCTCGTGGCCACTCAGGTACGCCAGACGGGGCTCACCGGTGCGATCTACGTCGACGGCTACACCGACAACGTCGGGTCGGCCGCCTACGGCCAGGTCCTGTCCGAACGACGTGCCCAGGCGGTGGCCGACTACCTGACCGGCCTGCTCGGCACCACGGGCCCGACGGTCGTGCCGGTCGGGCACGGCGAGGCCAACCCGATCGAGAGCAACGCCACGGCGGCCGGACGTGCCGCCAACCGCCGGGTCACGATCACGCTGCCGAAGTCCTGACCGACGGGCCCGGGGCGGTTGCGCCTACGTTGTCGTCATGGCTGCTGCGCTCCGCCTCGGGTTCGTGACCGGGACGACCCCGGACAAGTGGGCGCGCGCCTGGCGTGAGCGGCGACGCGGTCGCCTCGAGCTGCTCCCGGTGAGCGAGGAGCAGCAGGAGGGCGTCGTACGACGAGGTGAGGTCGACCTCGCCCTGGTCCGTCTGCCGGTCGACCCGCCCCTCGAGACGAGCGACCTCCACGTCGTCCGGCTCTACGACGAGCAGCCGGTGGCCGTGGCCGGGCGCGACCACCTGATCTCGGCCGCCGAAGAGGTGACGCTGGCCGACCTCGCCGACGAGCAGCTGGTCCGGCCCCATTCCTCCGGCTGGCGACCCGACGCCGACCAGCTCGTCTGGCCCGCGATGACCGAGCAGGAGGCGATCGAGACGGTTGCCGGCGGCACGGGTGTCGTGATCGTCCCGATGTCGGTGGCGCGGCTCTACCACCGCAAGGACACCGTCCAGCGGGTCGTCACCGACCTTGTCTCCACGACCATCGCCCTGGTCTGGCTCCGCGACCGCGACGACGACGACACCCAGGCGTTCGTCGGCGTGGTCAAGGGGCGCACCGCCAACACGTCCCGTGGCTGACCGCCCGTAGGCTGCCGCCCATGACCGTGCTCGTCGCCTCGGCCCCCGGACGGGTCAACCTGATCGGCGAGCACACCGACTACAACGGCGGCCTCTGCCTGCCCCTGGCGCTGCCCCAGCGGACCACGGTCACCCTCACCACGCGGGACGACGAGGTGCTGAGCCTGACCAACGCCCAGGAGTCCGACCGCTGGGAGGGCCGGGTCGA
>JAHEXO010000501.1 GCA_023252065.1 Nocardioides sp.
TCGTCGATGCCCGCGTCGCCGCGGCCCGGGAGGTCGTCGGGGTCGAACAGGTCCTGCTGGCCGAACCGGCTCTCGACCCAGGCGTGGAACCGGGTGCCGAACCGGGCCGCCGGCGAGGGCTGCCGGGGCATCGGCCGGGCGAGGTCGGCCGCGAACCGGTCGGGCTCGTCACGCAACCGGGTCAGGGCGGTCGCCGACAGGCTCGACGGCAGGGGTACGTCGACCACCGGCGCGCGGTCGCGGGTCGCCTCCTCCACCAGCCGGGTCAGCTCGTCGTCCCACTCGTGGATCCGGCCGAGCACCAGCATGTCGTCGGTGGTGTCGGCCCAGGGCTCGCCGACCGCGAGCGCCTCGGCTGCCGCGGCCACCAGAGCCGCCGCGTCGTGGCGCCGGGCGACCTCGGGCGTCTGGTGGGTCATCGGCCACGGAAGGTCGGGGTCGAGCGCGGCATAGGGGTTGGGGTCGGTCTTGGCGGGCCGCTCGCGCCAGGGGTCGGGCACGACCCCGCGGTCGGCCATCGCCTGCACGGTCGCCTCGAGGTAGACCGACCCCCCGCGACCGGCCTTGATCGTGGGCGAGAAGCACCAGCCGGTCACCCGCAGCCGGTGTCGCGCGCGGGTCCACGCGACGTAGGCCAGGCGGAGCTCCTCGATGCGCTCGTGCTCCTTGGTCGCGGCCATGAAGGAGGCGATGTCGGCCGGCGTGTGACCCGTGAGCGAAGGGCGGTCGCGCGCGTCACCGCGCAGGGAGCCGGGCATCACGAACGGCACGGTCAGCCAGGTCGACCGGGTGCGGTCGGTGGGGAACTTCCGCTCGGTGAGGCCGGGGATCAGGACGACGTCCCACTCCAGGCCCTTGGCGCGGTGGACGGTGAGCAGCTTGACGGAGTCGGCCTCGGACGGGGTGGCGACGTCGAGGCCCTGGCCGAACACGTCTTCGGCCTCGAGCCAGGCGAGCAGGGCGGCCAGCGTCACCTGGCCGTCGACGGCCTGGAACTCCGAGACGGCCTGCACGAAGAGGTCGAGGTTGTCGCGCCGGGCCGAGGCCGCTGGGCTCGCGGACGACGCCAGCTCGACGTCGATGCCGCAGGTGTCGATGATCCGGCGGACGAGGTCGAGGATCGGCTCCCCCACCGCCGAGCGCAGGCGGCGCAGCTCGGTGGCGAGCACGGCGAAGCGGGCCCGGGCCTCGGGCGAGTAGGGCAGCTCGCCGGGCGACTCCAGCGCGTCGCCCACGGAGGCCACCTCGGCGGGGTCGGAGCCCGAGACCGCGGCGTCGAGCTCGGCGGTGAGGTCGGCGTAGGACACGCGTCCGCGGTGTCCGGAGAGGTCGGCCGCCCGCTGCCCCAGCAGGGCGAGGTCGCGCGGCCCGATCGCCCAGCGCGGGCCGGCCAGCAGCGTCAGCAGGGCGGCGTTGGCGGTGACGTCCTGGACCAGGGTGAGGGTCGCCACCACCTCGGCGACCTCGGGCAGCCGCAGCAGCCCCTTGAGGCCCACGATCTCGACGGGGATCTCGCGTCGTGACAGTGCGTCGAAGACGTCGGCCGCGTGGGAGTTGTCGCGGGTGAGGACCCCGATCTCGCGCCAGGACGGCTGTGCCATGGCGGCATGGGCCGCGGCGACCGCGTCGGCGAGGGCGGTGAGCTCGTCGTCGTAGGTGTCGTAGAGGCCGGCTCGCACCTCTCCCTGCTCGGCGCCCGGCTTCGGCTCGAGCGGCAGCAGCTCGGGCCGGAGCGCGTAGAGCTCGCTCGCGAGGTGGTTGGCGGTGTCGAGGACGGCCACGTCGGAGCGGCGGTTGACCGTCAGGGGGTACGACGCGGCGCGGCCGCCGCCGGCAGCCGGGAAGGCCTCGGGGAACTCCAGGATGTTGGACACCGACGCGCCCCGCCAGCCGTAGATCGCCTGGTTGGGGTCACCGACCGCGGTGACCGGGTGGCCCAGCCCGTGCGCCGGGTCGGGGCCGCTGAAGAGCCGGGTGAGCATCAGGGCCTGGGCGACGGAGGTGTCCTGGTATTCGTCGAGGAGCACCACCTTGAACCTCGCCCGCTCGGCCGCCCCCACCTCGGGGCAGTCTCGGGCCAGGCGGGCGGTCAGCGCGATCTGGTCGGAGAAGTCCATCAGCCCGTGGTGGCGCTTGAGGGCGCGGTATTCGCCGACCAGGTCGAGCAGCTCGGCCCGGCGGTCGATCGCGAGGATCGCCTTGTCGTTGTGGGCGCGGTAGGTCTTGCGGCTCTCGCCGGCCATCCCCTCGAGGAAGAGCTCGCGCTCACGGGTGTCGAGGGCGCGGACCTGCTCGGGGGTGACGAGGTGCTCGGACAGCTCGGCGTCGAGCGCGAGCAGCCACTGCACCACCAGCTGGGGCGCGTCGCTGAGGACCCGCACCGGCGCGGTGTGGCGCGCGATGGTGCGCCCGGCCAGCTGGTAGCGCGACGCGTCGGCGATCAGCCGGGTGTCGGGCTCGTGGCCGATCCGCAGACCGTGCTCGGTGAGCAGACCCGCGGCGTAGGAGTGGTAGGTCGCGACGGTGGGCTCCTCGACCTCGTCGCCGTCGTCGTCGAGGCGGCTCCCACGCGCCGGCAGCAGGCCGGCTGCTCGAAGCGACTCGCGGATGCGGGTGGCCAGCTCGGCCGTCGCCTTGGTGGTGAAGGTCAGGCCCAGCACGTCGGCCGGCGCGACCTGGCCGGTGGCGACCAGCCAGACCACCCGCGCCGCCATCACCGTGGTCTTGCCGGAGCCGGCGCCGGCGATGACCACGGCCGGCTCGAGGGGGGCGGTGATGGCCGCGAACTGCTGGTCGCTGAAGGTGAAGTCGGCGTGCATGGCCTCGCGCAGCTGGGCGGGCGTCTCGATCGCGCGGGTCACGACAGCACCGACCCGGACGACTGGGCAGGGCACACGGCGTGGAACGCGCAGCGATTGCAGTGGTCTCCGGCGCGGGCCGGGAAGTCTTCGTCGCGAACGGCGCGCACCGCCGCCATCAGCTGGTGCTCGATCACGGTC
>JAHEXO010000502.1 GCA_023252065.1 Nocardioides sp.
AGGCGCCGGGCGGCACCGACGCCAAGGCCACGGCGTTCGTCACCAAGCTGCTGAACAATGCAGTGGCGCTGCCGGCGAGCGGTAGCGACGCGCTGTCGTCGTTCACCGCCGGCAACGGCGACGTGCTCCTCGCCTACGAGAACGATTCGATCGAGGCCCGGGCCGCCGGCGAGGACGTGGACTACATCGTCCCGAACGACACGCTGCTGATCCAGAACCCCGCTGCCGTCACCACCGATGCGGCCCCGGCTGCCCAGGACTTCCTGGACTTCCAGCTCAGCTTGGAGGGCCAGACCCTCTACGCGCAGGCCGGTTTCCGCCCCGTGATCGCGGGCGTGTCGGCCACGGTGAAGGGCGCCAACGACCCGAGCAACCCGTTCCCGAAGGTGCCGGTGCAGTACACGATCGACAAGACCTTCGGCGGCTGGGACAAGGCCAACACGCAGTTCTTCGACGAGAACACCGGAGTCATCACCAAGATCATCTCCGGTCTCAACATCGGCAGCTGACGTCTCCATGACGACTGCCGTCCTCGGACAGGACACCCGGAGGGTCGGGCGCGGCCGTCCGGGTGTCCGTTCCACCCTCACCCCTGGAGCGGCCCTGGGCCTCGGCGTGGCGATGGTGTGGTTCAGCCTGCTGGTGCTGATCCCCCTCGCCGCGGTCGTGGTGGTGGCCGGCGGCGACGGGCTGACCGGGTATGTCGACGCGCTCAAGAACCCGCAGTCCTGGGCCGCGATCAAGCTCACCGTCAGCCAGTCGATCCTGGTCACCCTGCTCAACGTCGTGATGGGCACCCTGATCGCCTGGGTGCTGGTCCGCGACCGGTTCTGGGGCAAGCGGATGCTCGACATCGTCATCGACGTACCGTTCGCGATGCCGACGATCGTCGCGGGCCTCGTGCTGCTGAGTCTCTACGGCCCCGAGAGTCCGCTGGGCGTCAACGTCGCCAACACCCGCATGTCGGTGAGCCTGGCGCTGGCGTTCGTCACACTGCCGTTCATCGTCCGCACCGTGCAGCCCGTGCTCGCCGAGCTCGAGGGCGACGTCGAGGAGGCCGCTGCCTCGCTCGGCGCCGGGCGGCTGACCATCCTGCGACGGATCGTCCTGCCGTCACTGGTGCCGGCGATCGCGGCCGGTGCCGCGCTGTCGTTCGCCCGGGCGATCTCGGAGTACGGCTCCCTGGTGCTGATCAGCGGCCAGCTGCCCTACAAGACCGAGGTGGTCTCGGTGCGCGTCCTCGGGTTCATCGAGGGCGGCAACCGCACGCAGGCCGCGGCCCTGGCCACGATCATGCTCGGCGTCGCGCTCGTCGTGATCGTCGCGCTCGACGTACTGCAGAGGCGGGTGGCTCGCCGTGGTTAGCCTTCCCACGCCCACGAAGTGGGCGGTCAGGCTGATCGCCCTGGGCTACGTGTTCATGCTGGTCGGCTGGCCGCTGCTGATGCTGGTCCAGCACACCGTCGACAGCGGCTGGTCGTCCATCCAGGCGACCTTCGCCGACCCCGACGTCAAGCACGCGTTCCTGGTCACCATCGAGATCTCGTTGTGGGCGGTGGCCATCAACACCGTCTTCGGCGTCGGGATGGCTCTGCTGCTCGTGCGCTACGAGTTCATGGGCAAGCGAGCGCTGTCGGCGCTCATCGACCTGCCGATGGCCGTCTCCCCGGTGGTCATCGGCCTGGCCCTGCTGCTGGTCTACAACGGCGTGGACGGCTGGTTCGGTCCGACCCTGGAGGCCCACGGCATCCAGGTGATCTTCAACAGTCCGGGCATGATCATGGCGACCTGCTTCGTCGCCCTGCCACTCGTCGTCCGCGAGGTCGTGCCGGTGCTCGAGGAGATCGGGGACGACCAGGAGCAGGCAGCCCGCAGTCTCGGCGCCAACGCCCGTCAGACGCTGCGCAGGATCACCCTGCCGGCGATCAAGTGGGCGATCGTCTACGGCGTCGTGCTGTCGCTCGCCCGCTCGCTCGGCGAGTTCGGCGCCCTGAAGATCGTCTCGGGCAACCTCACCGGCCGGACCCAGACCGCACCGCTCGTCGTCGAGCAGAAGTACCAGAACTTCGCCCAGAGCGAGGCCTACACGGTGTCGCTCGTGCTGGTGCTGATCAGCGTGGTGTGCATCGTCGTCGTGTCCCTCTTGCGCCCCAAGGAGACCTCCCCATGAGTATCGAGATCAACCACGTCAACAAGCTCTTCGGTGACTTCGTCGCGTTGGATGACATCAACGTGTCGCTGCCGACCGGCCAGCTGACCGCGCTGCTCGGCCCGTCCGGCGGTGGCAAGTCCACGCTGCTGCGGATCATCGCCGGGCTCGAGAGGGCCGACTCCGGCTCGATCGAGATCGAGGGCGTCGACGCCACCAGGATGGCGCCGCAGAAGCGCAACGTGGGCTTCGTCTTCCAGCACTACGCCGTCTTCAAGCACATGACGGTGGCCAAGAACGTCGCCTTCGGCCTCGAGATCCGCAAGAAGAGCAAGACCGAGGTGCGCGACCGGGTCGAGGAGCTGTTGGCGCTCGTGCACCTCTCGCAGTTCGCCGACCGGCTGCCCTCGCAGCTCTCCGGTGGCCAGCGTCAGCGCATGGCGCTCGCCCGGGCGCTCGCCGTACAGCCCAAGGTGCTGCTGCTCGACGAGCCGTTCGGCGCCCTCGACGCGAAGGTCCGCAAGGAGCTGCGCGAGTGGCTGCGGCGGCTCCACGACGAGGTGCCGGTGACGACGGTGTTCGTGACCCACGACCAGGAGGAGGCCATGGAGGTCGCCGACGAGATCGTGGTCATCAACGAGGGTCGCATCGAGCAGGTGGGCTCGCCCGACGAGCTCTACGACGCCCCAGCCAACGACTTCGTCATGGGCTTCCTCGGCGAGGTGACCCAGCTCGGCACGCTGCGGCTCCGGCCGCACGACATCGAGGTCGCGCTCGAACCGGCCCTCGCCGGGAGCGTGGCGGCCGACCTCCTGCGCATGACGCGGGTCGGCTTC
>JAHEXO010000503.1 GCA_023252065.1 Nocardioides sp.
GCCGTTACCAGCCCGCCGGGCGAGACCCGCCAGCTCGGCTCGCCGTCAGGACCGGTGATCCGGTCCACCGGCAGTCGGTTGGCCACGATGACGAGGTCGGCCGGCTCGGTCAGGGACACGGATCGACCCTACCCACGCACCGGTGCGGGCCACTTCACCCGTGCGTGTGATCCATCTCCCCCGGGTGGCCGGCGAGGGTAAAGCCCGCCGTGGATGGGGCGACGCGCCGCGAGCGAATGACATCGCTGTGATTCCTCGCGTAGACTCCTCGCGGACGGGCCGTCGAGACGCAGCCGACCATACGCCGAGAGCAGCGACAGCAGGGGAGACCGGATGGACGCCGCAGCCGCACACCCGAGCCGTGAGACGGCCACGGGCCTGGGCGAGCGCGACCGCGAGATCCTCGAGTTCGAGCGTCAGTGGTGGAAGTACGCCGGCGCTAAGGAGACTGCGATCCGCGAGTCGTTCGACATGTCCGCGACGCGCTACTACCAGGTGCTCAACGCCCTCATCGACCGTCCCGAGGCCCTCGAGGCCGACCCGCTCCTGGTGCGGCGCCTGCGCCGGATGCGCGCCGAGCGCCAGCGCGCCCGCTCCGCGCGGCGCCTGGGCTTCGAGGTCTGAGCGCTGTGCGGCCGACCAGACGGCGCGACCAGCGGGGGGTCGTGTTCCCCTCGGCGGTGACGATCCTGTCCATCGTCGCCGTGGCGATGGCCGCCGTGGCCTGGGTCGCCACCCGCCATCCGGCGCCGAGCGAGCGGGCCGTGACGCCGGCCGCGCAGCAGTCGCCGACCGCCGGCCCCTCGACGTACCACCCGCCGAAGGCGCGGCACACCGCAGCGGCCAAGCCCACCGTCGACCGCAGCAAGGTCGTGGTGTCGGTCTTCAACAACTCCCACGTGAGCGGGCTCGCCTCGCAGGTCGCCGGCCGGGTCGCCCAGGCCGGCTGGCAGGTCGCCGGCTCCGACAACTGGTACGGCACGATCCCGGCCTCGACGGTCTACTACCCGCCGCGGCTGGCCCGGGCCGGCCACCTCCTGGCGCTCGACCTCGGGATCCACCGCACCATGCGCGCCGTCGCCCCGATGCGCCTCGACCGGCTCACCCTGATCCTGACCGGACCGCTGGCCACGCCGACCGGCTGACCCCCGACCCCTGCCCCCTGGGCAACGCCCCCTCCCGCGGGTCGGAGCGGGCCATGGTTGGCTGGACCCGTGCGGTTCACCTCGTCCGACGCCGAGCAGCGGTACGACGCGCTGGTCGCGGTCGCAGCACGCTCCGTGGTCGGCCTGGACTTCGACGGCACCCTCGCGCCGATCGTCGACGACCCCGAAGCAGCGCACATCCATCCCGACGCGCCCGGCGTCCTGCTCGACCTGGCCCAGGTGGTGCGGGCCGTCGCGGTGATCACCGGCCGCCCGGCCCGCAAGGTGCTCGCGCTGGGCGGGCTCGACGAGGTCGGGCGCGAGATCGGCGAGAGCGGCCGGGAGCTGTTCGTCTTCGGGCAGTACGGCTACGAGCGCTGGTCGTCGACCCAGCGCCGGGTCGTCTCGCCTCGGCCACCGCAGGGCCTGTCGGGCTTCCTGCGCGAGCTGCCCGGCCTGCTGCGCAAGGCCGATGCCGACGACGCCTTCGTCGAGGACAAGGGGCTCGCGATCGCCGTCCACACCCGCCGGCTCGACGACCCGCCCGCGGCGTTCACCCGCATCGAGCCGCCCCTGCGGGACCTGGCCGAGCGCTACGGGCTCGTGGTCGAGCCGGGCCGCAACGTCGTCGAGATCCGCTCGCCCGGCATGGACAAGGGCAAGGTCGTCCGCGACCTGGCCAAGGAGGTCGACGCCGGCGGGTTCCTGTTCGCCGGTGACGACCTCGGTGACGTCGAGGCCTTCGAAGCGGTGACCGAGCTGCGCGACCAGGGGGTCCCGACCCTGCTGGTCTGCTCTGCGTCGCAGGAGGAGAGCACGCTCCTCGACCTCGCGGACGTCGTCGTGCCCGGCCCCAAGGGCGTGCTCGACCTGCTCCGCCGTGTGACCACGGATGCGCGCGCCTGACCAGCATGTGGGATCGCCGTACGCATCGTGAGACGGCCGGGCTAGTCTCGTCACAGCTCATCGAGAGGGACTGAGGGAACGGCCCGTCGAAGTCCCGGCAACCACCCGCGAGCCTCCCGTCGTACTCAGCGGAACGCGACGGTCGTGGAGACAGGTGCCAATTCCGTCCCGTGGCGAAGGCCGCCCCGGGGAAGATGAGAAGGAGGGATCTCCCGTGAGTGCATTGGTCGCCGACCACCCGACCTCCACGTCACAGCTGCGCGAGGGCGCCTTCGGGCACGCCCGAGCGCTCTCGTGTCGCGAGTGTGGACACGAGGTCGCCCTCGGTCCGTTCTACGCCTGCCCGGAGTGCTTCGGCCCGCTCGAGGTCGCCTACGACTTCCCGGCCGTCACCCGCGAGGAGATCGCGGCCGGCCCGGCCAACATGTGGCGCTACCGGGCCCTGCTCCCGGTGCCGTCCGACATCACCGAGAGCCCCAACACCGAGCCCGGCTTCACCCGGCTGCTGCGTGCCGACAACCTCGCCGGCGAGCTCGGGCTGGAGCGGCTCTGGGTCAAGGACGACTCCACCAACCCGACCAACTCCTTCAAGGACCGCGTCGTGGCCTGCGCCCTCAGCGCCGCCCGCGAGCTCGGGTCGAAGGTGTTCGCCTGTCCCAGCACGGGCAACCTCGCGAACGCCGTCGCTGCCGCGGGCGCCCGGGCCGGGATCAAGACGGTGGTCTTCATCCCGAGCAACCTCGAGCGCCCCAAGCAGGTCAACAGCGCGGTCTACACCGAGAACCTGGTGGCGGTGAACGGCACCTACGACGACGTCAACCGGCTCGCCTCCGAGATCGCGGGCGAGGAGGACGGCTGGGCGTTCGTCAACGTCAACGTCCGCCCGTTCTACGCCGAAGGGTCCAAGACCCTCGGCTTC
>JAHEXO010000504.1 GCA_023252065.1 Nocardioides sp.
GTCGACGTTGCACTGCGCCGGCGCGTCGCAGAGCGCCGTGCCGCCCACCTCGCAGGCCGGTCGGATCGAGTAGGTGTGGTCGGAGTGGCCGGCGATGTAGGCGTGGGTTTCGCCCCCGGATTTGAGGCAAGCTTCGTGAACGCCTCCGAGGTCCCCGGTTCCTGAGCAACTGCTAGCTGCATTAGCGGACCTGGCCCAGACTGCCGATACCAGGAACGTCAGTAGGAGGGCAAACAAGACTCGAGACTTCACGTTGCTAGCTGTGCCTTCGCTGTGACCTGCCAGACGCCACCAACCCGCTTAACCGTTAGCTGGTGCGTGGATGGGCCGCCTTTCAGATGTCGCACGTCCGCCGCCGCGGACTCTTTGTATGTTGTCGGGAGGGACTGCACCCGAACCTCGTATGCGATACCGGTTCCAGTTTCGCCACCTTGCTTAATGGACTTGATCTGCCAGCCTCCCCATTTCGCGTAGCCGCCCGCAGCGTAAAAGCTCTTGATGTCCCTCGCTAGTTGTCGACAGGCGAGGCATCTCTTGCTCATTGCGAGGTAGGCAACGGTGTCGCCGGTGTTCTCCATGCGCTTCTCCTCCGCTGCCCAGCGGCGGATGAAGTGCTCCGGCGTCTCTCGCTGCTGGGTCGGGGTCGACGAGGAGGGGGCGCTGGAGATCGGCGGGTCGGCGATGGATCCGCCGCCGCCACCGCAGGCGGCGAGGGTCAGCAGGGGCGCGGTCAGCACCGCGGCGAGGATGCGTCGTACGGCCATCGAAGCGTGCCTCCCGAGACGGTGCTGCCGATGTGCTCCTCACCGTAGCCCGCCTCGCGCAGCCGTGCACCCGCCGACCACCGTGCTGTGGAAACTCAGACCGGCGCGGCGAGCAGGTCGTCGAGCGCGATGGGCAGTACGTCGTGGTCGTGGGCGACGTGGACCACGTCGATGCGAGCACCCGAGCGGCGTCCGGCGTCGTGGAGAACGCGGGCCCAGGCCCGGTCGTCGGCGTCGGGGGAGCCACCGCCCGGCCGGGAGCGGAGGAACGCGAAGCGGGTGTCGGGCCGCGCGAGCGGAGCCAGGACGCCGGCGAAGGCCACCACGTCCTCGTCCTCAGGCGGCTCCGACGCCTCGACGATCTCGAGGAGGTGGGGGATCGGCCGGTCGTCCTGCACCACCACCATCCAGAGCGTGTGGGCGTCGAACCCGAGTGGGGACATCAGTCGGCGCCACATCGTCTCGAGTTCGGCCTGGGTGGTCAGCAGCGGCCGGAACGGCTCGTCGGTCATGACCACGACGCTCCTCCCATCAGGAGCAACGCGCGAACGGCTCTCCACAGGCCGGCTCGCCGGGCCTCATCTCCCGGGCGGGCGAGTGGTCAGACCGGACGCCAGCGCCGGTGCCGGGTGCCGGTCGTCTCGGCGCGGATCAGCTCGAGGCGCGGTTTGGGTCCGTCGCTGCGGCCGGTCTGCGGCTTACGGCGCCCGGCCCGCCAGGGCATCGGCCAGACAGCGCCCGGGCCGTCGTAGTCCTGCTCGACGGCTGCGTGCAGCGTCCACATCGGGTCGTAGAGGTGCACCCGGCCGAGGGCGCAGAGGTCGGCCCGGCCGGCCATCAGGATCGAGTTCACGTCGTCGTACGACGAGATGACGCCGACCGCGATCGTCGGGACGCCGAGCCGGTTGCGGAGTGCGTCGGCGTACGGCGTCTGGTAGCTGCGGCCGAACGCAGGCCGCTCGCGCTTGGTCACCTGCCCGGTCGAGACGTCGATCGCCGCGGCACCCGCGTCGGTGAAGGCGGCAGCCACCGCCAGCGCGTCGTCCAGCGTCTGGCCGTCCTCGACCCAGTCGGTGGCCGAGATCCGCACCGTCATCGGCTTGTCCGCCGGCCAGACCCCGCGCATCGCGTGCCAGACCTCGAGCGGGAAGCGCAGGCGACCGGCGACGTCCCCGCCGTAGGAGTCCGTACGACGGTTGGTCACCGGCGAGAGGAACCCGGACAGCAGGTAGCCGTGGGCGCAGTGCAGCTCCAGCAGGTCGAAGCCCGCGTCGGCCGCACGCCGGGCCGCGGCCACGAACTCGTCGCGGATCACGTCCATGTCGTCCTGCGATAGCTCGACGGGCGTCTGGTTCTCCGGCGAGTAGGGGACGGCCGAGGCGGCCACCACCGGCCAGTTGCCGGACGGCAGCGGCTCGTCGATGCCCTCCCACATCAGCTTCGTCGAGCCCTTCGCGCCGGAGTGGCCGAGCTGGCAGCCGATCGCCGCCGACGTCTCGGCGTGCACGAAGTCGACAGCGCGTTTCCAGCCGTCGCGCTGCTCGTCGGTCCACAGACCACCGCAGCCGGGGCTGATCCGGCCGTCCGGGGACGTGCAGATCATCTCCGTCATCACCAGTCCGGCGCCGCCGAGCGCCTTGCCGCCGAGGTGGACGACGTGGAAGTCGGTGGGCATGCCGTCCACCGCGACGTACTGGTCCATCGCCGAGACGATCACGCGGTTGTTCAAGGTCAGCCCCGGGCCCTCGGTCGCGCGCAGGGTGATCGGCTGGAACATCGGCGGCGTGTCGGAGTGGCCGCCGACGGAGGAGGCGTACCAGGCCTCGCAGGCCGCGACGTACTCCGGATCGCGGACGCGCAGGTTGTCGTAGGTGACTCGGCGCGACCGCGTCATGATGTTGAAGCCGAACTGGACCGGGTCCTGGTGGACGTACTGGCCGAGGTTCTCGAACCACTCCAGGCTCGCCTGCGCCGCGCGCTGGGTGGAGAGCACGACGGCCTTGCGCTCCTCCTCGTACGTCGCGAGGGCCGTCGCCACGTCGGGCGCCTCGTGGAGGCAGGCGGCCAGGGCGAGGGAGTCCTCCATGGCCAGCTTGGTCCCGGAGCCGATCGAGAAGTGGGCGGTGTGCGCGGCGTCGCCGAGGATCACGATGCCCGCACGGCCCGGCTCGGTGTGAACCCAGTGCTCGTTGCGGATGGTGGTGAA
>JAHEXO010000505.1 GCA_023252065.1 Nocardioides sp.
ATCACCGCGATGTACCCGGAGAAGCTGATCCTCGACGTCGCCGGCTTCCCCCGTGTGAAAGGGCGTGAGCTGGTGGAGGGCTTGGTCGAGCAGGCCAACACCGCCGAGCCCGACTACCTCCTCGACCGCACGGCGACCGGGCTCGACTGCACCGACGACGACGTGATGGTCACCCTCGACGACGGCTCCACGGTCACCGCCAAGGCCCTGATCGTGACGGCGGGCATCGGCAAGTTCAGCCCCCGTCCGCTGCCGGCGGGCGAGGGGTGGCTGGGTCGCGGGATGGAGTTCTTCGTGCCCAGCTTCGCGCCGTACGCCGGCAAGGACGTCGTCATCGTCGGCGGCGGCGACTCGGCGTTCGACTGGGCCGTCAGCCTCGAGCCGATCGCGAGCTCGGTGACCCTGGTGCACCGCCGCGACGCCTTCCGCGCCCACGAGCGGACCGTCCAGCAGGTCCGCGACAGCAGCGTCGAGATCGTGACCAAGGCCCAGGTCACCGGCATCTTCGGCGAGCCTACGGTCTCCCAGGTCGAGATCACCGTCGACGGCCAGGAGCCCGTACGCCGTCCCGCCCAGGCCGTGGTGGCCGCGCTCGGCTTCATCGCCGATCTCGGCCCGCTCCAGCACTGGGGGATCGAGGTGGAGAAGCGGCACGTCGTCGTCGACTCCTCGATGCGCACCAACCTCCCCCGCGTCTTCGCGGCCGGCGACGTCACTGAGTACCGCGGCAAGGTGCGGCTGATCGCAGTCGGGTTCGGCGAGGCCGCCACGGCGGTGAACAATGCCGCCGTGGTGATCGACCCGAGCGCCCACGTCTTCCCCGGCCACTCCAGCGAGGGCAGCTGAGAGCGACCGGTTAGGGTCTGCCTACCGGCAGGTAGCACCCCGCGACCGCCGCCGACCCGGAGCGGAGGACCGAGCCTGTGCGCGTCGCACTGCTGTCCTATCGCAGCAAGCCGCACTGCGGTGGCCAGGGCGTCTACGTCCGGCACCTCAGCCGCGAGCTGGTCCGGCTCGGGCACCAGGTCGAGGTCTTCTCCGGCCAGCCCTACCCCGAGCTCGACGAGGGGGTGCGGCTGACGAAGGTGCCGAGCCTCGACCTCTATCGCGAGCCCGACCCGTTCCGCATCCCGCGCCCCTCCGAGATCCGCGACCTGGTCGACGTCCAAGAGGTCGCGGTGATGTGGACCGCAGGCTTCCCGGAGCCGCGCACCTTCAGCAAGCGGGTGCTGCGGCTCCTGCAGGAGCGCGCCGGTGACTTCGACGTCGTCCACGACAACCAGACCCTCGGTCCGGCGCTGCTCGAGGTGGAGGGCGCGACCGGGCTGCCGCTCGTCGGCACCGTCCACCACCCGATCAGCATCGACCGACGCATCGACATCGCCGCCGCGCCCACCCGGCGCAAGCGCCTCACCCTGCGCCGCTGGTACGGCTTCGTCCGGACCCAGGCCCGGGTGGCCCGCGAGCTGCGCGTGGTCCTGGCTCCCTCGGAGTCGTCCAAGCGCGACGTCGTCCGCGAGTTCGGCGTCGCCCCCGAGCGGCTGCGCGTCGTCCTGCTCGGGGTCGACGACACCTTCGTGCCGCCGACCGAGCCGCGCGTCCCGGGCCGGATCCTGGCGATGGCCAGCGCGGACGCCCCGATGAAGGGGATCGCAACCCTGCTCGAGGCCTTCGCCAAGCTCCGCACCGAGCGCGCCGACCTCGAGCTGCTCCTGGTCACCAAGCCCGTCGCCGGCGGCCGGACCGAGCGGCTGCTCGACGAGCTCGACCTCCGTGACCACGTCCGGTTCGTGCACGGCATCGGCGAGGACGAGCTGGTCAGCCTGATGGGCTCGGCCGAGGTGGCCTGCGTCCCCAGCCTCTACGAAGGCTTCTCGCTGCCGACCGCCGAGCTGATGGCCACCGCGACCCCGCTCGTGGTCTCGCGGGCCGGAGCGATTCCCGAGGTCGTCGGGCCCGACGGGCTCTGCGCCGACCTGGTGACCCCTGGTGACGTCGGCGAGCTGGCGGCGGCGCTCAGGGCCCTGCTCGACGACCCCGAGCGCCGTGCGCAGTACGGCGCGGCCGGGCGCCGGCGGGTGGAGGAGCTCTTCAGCTGGCGCGCAGTCGCCGCGGCGACCGCCGACGTCTACGCCGAGGCGATCGCCGACCAGGCGTCCCGACCCGACCGACCTCAGGGCAGGAGGGCCCGTGCTCACCGTTGACTTCGACCGACTCGGCCTCCGGCGGGGGGAGCGGGTGCTCGACCTCGGGTGCGGGGCCGGCCGGCACGCGTTCGAGATGTACCGACGCGGCGCTGACGTCGTGGCCTTCGACCAGGACGTCGACGAGCTCGAGCGGGTGCGCGACATGTTCGCGGAGATGCGCCGCGCCGGCGAGGTGCCCGACGGCGCCGAGGCCGACGTGAAGGAGGGCGACGCACTCGCCCTGCCCTTCGCCGACAACGAGTTCGACCGGATCGTCGCCGCCGAGATCCTCGAGCACGTCCCGGCCGACCTGCAGGCCCTCGACGAGCTGGTGCGGGTGCTCCGGCCCGGCGGCACCATTGCCCTGACGGTGCCGCGATGGTTCCCCGAGGCCGTCTGCTGGAAGCTGTCCCGCGACTACCACGACACACCTGGCGGCCACATCCGCATCTACACCGACGCCGAGCTGGTCACCAAGGCGGAGAACGCCGGCCTGGTCTACGACGGCAAGCATCACGCCCACGCCCTGCACACGCCGTACTGGTGGATCAAGTGCGCGGTCGGCGTGCACGACGACGACCACCCGCTGGCGAAGGCCTACCACCGGGTCCTGGTCTGGGACATCATGAAGCGCCCGCGCGTCACCCGCTGGGCCGAGCAGGACCTCAACCCGGTGCTCGGCAAGAGCCTGGTGGTCTACCTCCACAAGCCGGCGAGTGCCGATGCGGTCTGACCTCCTCACCCCGGACGAGATCACGCAGTCCGGCGCAGCGATCGCTGCGG
>JAHEXO010000506.1 GCA_023252065.1 Nocardioides sp.
AGTGGAGGTCGTCGAGGCCGACCACCAGCGGTCGCTCACGGGCGGCGTCGAGCAGGAGGTGCACGATCTGCTCGAACCCTCGGAACTCCTCCCGCTCGCCGTCGGGGAGGTTCTCGGGCAGTCTCCGGCCGAGCGCCTCCAGCACTTGGGCCCAGGGCCACAGCGGTGGCGCGCCGTCGTCCTGGGAGCAGCGGCCGACGCACACCTGGGCGCCGTCCCGACGGGCGATCTCGGACAGCTCCGAGGCCAGGCGCGACTTCCCGATCCCGGGCTCGCCGGTGAGCACCGCGTACGTCGTCGTGCCCGACCGGGCGCGCTGCCAGGCCTCGGTCAGTGCGGCCAGGTCGGCTTCGCGCCCCACCATCGGCCAGTCGGGGCCTGTGTGCGTCGGCGCGGGGGCCGGCTCGGGCCGCGTGGGGACGATCGGCGCACCCGGCCGCTGCGGGGGCGCCACCCACTCCAGCGACGCGTCCTGGCGGAGCACCGCCGTCTGCAGGTCGCGCAGCTCCACGCTCGGCTCGATGCCGAGCTCCTCGTCCAGGACCTCGCGCACCTGCCGGAGGACCTGGAGGGCGTCGGCCTGGCGACCGGCGCGGGTGAGTGCGAGCGCGCGCAGCCACCACAGACGCTCGCGGAGCGGGTGGTCGGCGGTCATCGCCTCGAGGTCGCCGGCCACCGTCGCGTGGTGGCCCAGGGCGAGCTCGGCGACCGCGCGGTCCTCCAGGGCCACCGGGCGCAGCTCCTCGAGACGGGTCCGCTCAGCCGCGGCCTGGGGGGCGTCGCCCAGCTCGGCGAAGGGAGTACCGCGCCACAGCGCGAGTGCCTCGGTGAGCGTCGTCGTACAGGCGGCGAGGTCGTCGGCGGACAGGACCGGCGGACCGTGCTGCGACAGCAGCTGGACGCGCCGGTGCTGCTCGGAGACGTATCGCTCGAACCGCTCCGCGTCGAGCGCGTCGGGGCCGAGCCGGAGGGCATACCCTGGCGCGGCGGTGACCAGGACGGTGGCAGGCGCCCGAGGCGGCCGGTCGGGTTCGAGCACCCGGCGCAGACCGCTCACGTAGGCCTGGAGCGTTCCCGCGACCCCCGCCGGCGGGGCGTCACCCCACAGCAGGTCGACGATCACGTCCACCGCCACCGGCCGCCCGCCCGAGAGTGCGAGAGCGGCGACCAGGGCCCGCTGCTTGGGCGTGCCGAGATCGAGCTCGGCCGCACCGAGGCTCGCGCTGACCGGACCGAGGACCCCCACCTCCACGACGCGCAGCATAGGCAACATCGGTCCGCTCACGCTTCCCCAAGTCGATCCCAAGTCGCTTCCAAGCGCCCCCCGGCACTGTCGTGCCCGACACACGACACAGACCACGGACCGACCGAGGAGCAGCACCCATGTCCATCGACTTCACCGACACCGACCGACGCCTCGCCGACAGCGACGGCCTCCGCCTCGGCCTGCCCGCCGACCGGGTGGCCTTCCGCGGCGACGCAGCCTACGACGAGCTGCGGACGCCGTGGAACGTCGCCATCGACCAGCGCCCTGCCGCCGTGGCCGTGCCACGCACCGCCGCGGAGGTCTCCGCGGTCGTCCGCGCCGCCGCCGACGCAGGTCTGCGGGTCGCACCGCAGAGCACAGGGCACAATGCCGGTCCCCTGGCCGCCCGCGGCCTCGACGACGTCGTCGTCGTCCGCACCTCGGCCATGAACCGCGCCACCTCAGACGCGGCCCGCGGCATCGTCCGCGTCGAGGGCGGGGCCACCTGGGAGCCGGCCGTCAACGCGGCCGCGGCCGACGGCCGGGCCGTCCTGCACGGCTCCTCCCCCGACGTCGGCGTCGCCGGCTACAGCCTCGGGGGCGGCATCGGGTGGTATGCCCGCAAGCTCGGGATGGCCGCCAACAGCCTCACCGCCGTCGAGCTCGTGATCGGCGACGGCACGCTGGTGCGGGCCACCGCCGAGGAGAACGCGGCACTGTTCTGGGCCCTGCGTGGTGGTGGCGGCAGCTTCGGCGTCGTCACCGCGCTGGAGTTCCGCAGCTTCCCCATCGAGACGGCGTACGCCGGGATGCTGCTGTGGGACGTCGCCGACGCGGAGCCCGTGCTGCGCGAGTGGGCCGCCTGGGCGCCCGGTGCGCCCGACGAGATCAGCACGTCGTTCCGGATCCTGCGCCTGCCGCCGATGCCCGACCTGCCGCCGTTCCTCCAGGGACGCTCGGTGGTCGTCATCGACGGTGCGGTGCTCGGCTCTGACGACGAGGGCGCCGCGATGCTGCGGGGGCTGCGGGCACTGGGCCCGGAGCTCGACACGTTCGGCCGGGCCTCGGCCGCCTCGCTGGTCCGGCTGCACATGGACCCCGAGGGCCCCTCGCCGTTCGTCTCCGACTCGACGATGCTCGGGTCGCTGCCGGACTCGGGCGTGGACGCCTTCCTCGAGGCCGTCGGGCCTGACGCCGACACCTCGCTGCTGCTCGCCGAGCTCCGCCAGCTCGGCGGCGCGCTCGGCCGTCCCCACGAGGGTGGCGGTGTGTTGTCCCACCTCGAGGGTCAGTACGTCGCGTTCGGCGGCGCGATCGCGGCGACCCCGGAGATGGGCGAGCACGGCCACGCCGACGCGGTGCGCTACACCGACGCGCTGGCGCCGTGGACGAACGGCCGGGAGTACCTCAACTTCGCCGAGACCCCGGTCGACGTGCGGAGTGCCTACGCCGACGGCGTGTGGCAGCAGCTGTCCGGGATCCGCTCGGCGGTCGACCCGCACGGGACCTTCCTGGCCAACCACCCGGTCCCACGGCTGTTCGAGGACGGTCGTCGCCGCGCGTGAGCGAGGTCGTTCGGCCCCGACGTAGTCGGGGCCGAACGACCGTAGCGAACGCCGATGGTCGCTTGCGACCGAGACCCCCACCGCCCGCCGGCTAGCCGGCGGGGCGCGGTCGCCGTACCGAGAAGACCAGCAGCGCGGCGGGCACCATCGCGGC
>JAHEXO010000507.1 GCA_023252065.1 Nocardioides sp.
ACGGAGGACCTGGCCCGCGCCCTGAGTGCCCCCGCCACCGCTACCTAGCTGCAGGACGAGGAGCGCTACCTCGCCATGTTCCGCGAGGTGAACGGCACTCCGCCGGCGACCGTGCGCTCGTTGCCGCGCCGGGCGATCGGCCGCCTCGGCGCCGGGGGTACGGCGGTCGTGGTCACCGTGGCACTGACCAGCGGGGTCGCGGCCGCCTACACCGGCCACCTCCCCGACCCCGTGCAGCAGCTGGCCCACACCGTGATCGGGGCCCCGACCCCGGACGCGAGTCCGACGCGCCACCACCGGCCCGCCGCAGCGCAGCCGGGCACCCGGCTCGCCCCCCTCCCCGCGAGCTCGGGGTCCGCCTCACCCGGTTCGCCGGGTCCGTCGGGTCCGTCGGCTGCTCCGTCGCCGTCCTCCGGGGCGACGCCGGCCGGGTCGCCCACCTCCACCGGCAGCCCGGTCGGCCACCAGACCACAGCGGCGGCAGCGACGGAGGGTCCCTCCGCCTCACCGACGCCGAGCCCGAGCGCGTCCGGCGCCGCGAGTGCGGCGCCCTCGGCCCTCACCGTGTCGGGTACGACGCATCGCGCCGCGGTCGGTGAAGGCGTCACCTTCACCGGGGTGCTCACCGACACCGCGGGCGCCGTGCTCCCCGACCATCGCGCTGTGCTCCAGGTGCAGGTGCGGGGGGCCCAGCGATGGCGTGCGGTCGCCGAGACCACCACCGACGCCGGTGGCGCGGTCACCGTGACAACCCCACCGCTGCCCCGGTCGGCAGTGTTCCGCTGGCACACCGACCACGGCGTGCACAGCACTCCGTGGCTGGTGCGGCTCGTGCCCGATGTGACCGCGTCGGCCGACGCGGGTGGGTCGAGCACCGCCATCGCGGCCACCTCCGCCGGCGCCCGCGGCGGCGACCGGGTGCAGCTGTTCAAGCGGACCGGCCACGGTCCGGTGCTGGTCCGGCGCGGACGACTCGACACCGGGGGCGCGATCACCTGGTCG
Organism: Nocardioides sp.; assembly: GCA_023252065.1. The sequence goes on from JAHEXO010000507.1 coordinate 1,003, forward strand.
GTCGTCACCCCCCGCCGTACGGCGGCGTACGTCGTCCGGCTGCTGGCCACGCCACGCCACACCGCAGCCCACGCACGGGTCGTCGTAGTCCCGCCGGCGGCGGCGCGACTGACCATCGGCGCGGCCACCCATCGAGTCGCGGTCGGCGGCGCGACGGTGGTCACCGGGGTCGTCACCGCGGCCGACGGCAGCGTGCTGGCCGGCCACCCGGTGGTGCTCCAGCGCCGCGGCTCGGTGCGGTGGCAGGTGGTGGGCCGCGGCACGACCGACGCCGGTGGCTCGGTGTCGATCTCGACCCAGGCCGTCGCGGAGACCGGGTGGTATCGCCTGCGCACCGACCACGGCGTCCACAGCACCGGGTGGCGGGTGGTCGAGGTTCCGGCCCTGTCGGCGTCAGCCTCGCGCAGCGGCACGACGGTGGTCATCGGCGCGACGGCGCAGGGCGCCCGCGCGGGGGACCGGGTGGTGCTGCTCCGCAGGCTGGCCGGCGGCGGGCTGGTGAAGATCGGCCGCACGACCCTGGCTGCGGACGGCACCGCGACGTTCACGGTGGCCGCGCGACGCGCCCGGACGACGTATGTCGTGCGGCTGCCGGCCACGAGCCACCACGGCGCGGCCACGGCCACGGCCACGGCCGTCGTCCCGCGGGCGGGCTGAGGAGGTCGTCGTAGCGACAGGTAGCTGCGACCTCCGACCCGGGCCGGATGACGAGCACGGCACCGTCGGCGATGCCGTGGGCGGCGAGACCGGTGTCCGGCAGGAGGAGGCGACCCTGCTGGGTCTCGACCCGGTAGCCCGAGGGCGCGGTGGCGGCGTCGAGCAGACCCACGCTCCGGGCCAGGTCGGGGACCACCTCGGCGAGCGGGACGACGGCGGGCAGGACGACCGTGGCCCTCTCACCCCCGGCGACCACGGTCACCCGCACCAGGCCGCTCACCCGCCGAAGGCGCGGGCGCCGCGCGCGTCCGCCGCGCGGTAGGCGTCGTTGGCCAGGGTGACCTGGTGGGCGGTGCCCCGGAGCAGGTCACGCATCTCGCGGATCGCCGTGTCCCACTGGGCCTGCGCCACGACGTAGGCGCGCTGGGCCTCGCCCACCCACTGGGTGCGCAGCGGCGCGAGGTCGCCCTCGAGGCCCTGCAGCCGTGCGTCGATCCGGTTGACCACCGCTATCAGGTCGTCGGCAGCGCGGTCGAGCCCGGCATGGTCGACCCTGAACCCGTCGAGGTCCATCACGTCTCCTCTCTGTCTCGGGCGGCTCAGCCGAGCCGCTGCTGTGACCGGCCCAGCACCGCGGCCTGGGTCTCGTCGGTGGTCGTGTTGTCGTGCTCGGTCGAGCGCAGGGCGGCCTCGAACCCGTCGAGCGCACCGACGATCGTGCGTTGCCGCTCCGCCCAGGCGCGGCCGAGCGCGGTGAAGGCGCTGCCTCCCTGACCGGACCACTGGCTCCTGGCGGCGTCGAGGTGCTGCCCGAGCTCGCTGGTCACCCGGTCGAGGTCGTGTCGGGCCTCAGCCACCATCGCGGCCGCGGTGGAGAGCGTGCCTCGGCCTTGTCCCATCTCGCGTGCTGACGACATCGCGTCGTCTCCTTCCTCGGCGGCGACCGCCGCCCCCGAAACCCAGGTCGTCGCCCGCACGCGGCGCGGCGTGCCGGACGACACCGGTGACCGCGACCAGCACCGCCCCTGTCCCGACCCCCAGCGCGGTCAACGTCGCGGAGACCGCAAGCGGCTCGCCGCCGCGCGCGTAGAGCAAGGGCAACGTGGGCAGGCCGAGGCGCTCGGCACTGGCGTGAGCGACCTCGGCGACGGTGGTGGTGGCCGGGCAGACGAGGTCGACAGAGCCGACCGGGCCGTGCACGGTGACCGCTCGGGGGGCCACTGGACGTTCGGCCACGTCGGTCATCTCCGCTGCTCTCCACAGTGCCATTCGGCAGGCTAGTTCGGCTCGGCGAGGCGC
>JAHEXO010000508.1 GCA_023252065.1 Nocardioides sp.
GATCTTCTTCTTGATCCCCTCGGGCAGCTCGCGGTCGGCCCGGCAGACGATGGCGTCGGGCTGGATGCCGATCGAGCGCAGGGCGGCCACGGAGTGCTGGGTCGGCTTGGTCTTCAGCTCGCCCGAGGGCCCGATGTAGGGCACCAGGGACACGTGCAGGAAGAAGCAGTTGTCGCGGCCGATGTCCTGGCGCACCTGGCGCGCCGCCTCGAGGAACGGCAGCGACTCGATGTCGCCCACGGTGCCGCCGACCTCGGTGATCACGACGTCGACGTGCTCGCCGTCCTCGCCGGTGTCGGCCATCGCCCGCACGCGGGCCTTGATCTCGTCGGTGATGTGCGGGATCACCTGCACCGTGTCACCGAGATAGTCGCCGCGCCGCTCCTTGGCGATCACGCTGGAGTAGACCTGACCGGTGGTCACGTTGGCCTGCTGACCGAGCTCGCGGTCGAGGAAGCGCTCGTAGTGGCCGATGTCGAGGTCGGTCTCGGCGCCGTCGTCGGTGACGAAGACCTCGCCGTGCTGGAACGGGTTCATCGTCCCGGGATCGACGTTGAGATAGGGGTCGAGCTTCTGCATGGTCACGCGGAGTCCGCGCGAGCTCAGAAGACGTCCGAGGCTCGAGGCCGTGAGCCCCTTGCCGAGGGAGGAGGCGACGCCTCCGGTGACGAACACGTGCTTGGTGACCGGCGCCTGCCTCATGGACCTCCAGCCTACCGGAGGGGGACCGCGCCCTTCACACCCGACGCACCGTAAGCACCGCCTTGGGTGTTCCAGGCCCGCACCAGACCGAGCACAGCGGCCACCCGGCCGGCGCTGGTCTCCGTCCCGTCGACGGTCGTGACGGTGCGGGTGACCCCGTCGGCGTCGAGCGCCGCCAGGGTGGCGTCCTTGGTCGGCGCGACCGCGACCACGCCACGCGAGCGGGCCGCCAGGCCGGTGAGCAGGCCGTCGGCGATCGCCTGGTCGACCGGACGCCCCATGACCACGAGCACCAACGGCGCCCCGGCCGGCGAGCCCTGTGGCACGGCGAGCAGGTGAGCCGCGACCAGGCTCTGGCGAACGGCGATCACGTCGTCGGTGGGTTGGCGCGGCTGGCTGCCGGGGGTGGCGACGGCGACCGCGAGCAGCTGGCCGATCCGCGGGTACGTGGTGGCGGTCTTCGAGACCGGCGCGTTGAGCTCTTTGTTCAGCTCGGTGCCCAGGGTGTCGACCAGGCTCTTCTGCTGGGGGTCGACCAGCTGGGAGCCGACCGCGTAGACCCCGGACACCTGTCCCCCGGCCCCCTTCACCTGCGAGGTCAGCGCCGAGACCGTCGCCGGGTCGGCGCCGGGCATGGTCACCAGGGCCACGGGGCGGCGCGCGAGCCGCCCGGCGTACAGCTGGGCGGAGACGGCGGCCGCGAACTGGTCGGGGTAGGGGGCCACGCTGGGTGCAGCGGGCGCTGTCTGGTCGGGCTCGGCGGCGCTGGACCGGGTGTCGGTGAGCGGGCCGGCGCCGAGAGCCACGCCGGTGGCCAGTGCCAGCAGCACCGCGACCAGAGGGACGGTGAGCCTGCGGGACCGGATCACGAGAGCTGCCCGCGCAGGCCGTCGAGCAGCTGCTGGAGCTGGTGGCCGAGGTCGATGGCCCACTGGTGCCCGACGTCGGTGGTGGCGATGGCGGCGGCGACGGCGATCAGCCCGACCAGCAGCACGAGATAGGCGTGCCGGGCCCGCAGCTGTCCGGAGTACAGCAGTGGCACCGCGGTCGCGTCGACGAGGCGAGGTCCGGCCTTCAGCCGGGCGACGTAGGCACTGCCGAGACCGTCACGGGTGCCGTCGAGGAGCTCCTCGATGCTCCCGCGCAGCCCGACACCGACGATCGGGGCGGCTCCGCCGGCGTCGGCGAGCAGCAGTGCGGCATCACCGGGCGCAGCGCCGGTCTGGAGGGTGAGGGGACGTACGCCGATCCGGTCGAACCGCTCGGAGCCCTGCGACCGGCTCACCCCCGGAGGCTGGGTGACGACGACGTCGCGGACCGCGCGCAGCGTCTTGGCCGCCGGCAGCTCGTCCTCACGACCGTCGAGCACGACGACGTCGGCACGCAGCCCGGCGACCCGGACCACCGCGAGACCGTCGGCGGTGGTGACCACCACCGGCCTCATCTCCCGTAGGTAGCGGCGCAGCCCCCGCAGCTCGGCCGCGGCGTCGGGACCGTGTCCGACCACGACCATCGGCTTGCCCCGGAGCCGCGTGCGCAGCCGGGGTACGCCGTCCCCGTGCAGCAGGAGTCCCTGCTCGCGCCGGATGAACTCCCCGCTGTCGTGGGTCAACGTCTGCAGCTGCGCGGCCAGCCCCTCGCGGGCCGAGTCGAGCTGGCTGGCGACCTCGTCGCCGCCGAGCTCGCGGCCCTCGGCCACCACCTCGTCGCCCACCAGCACCGATCCCCCGAGCACCCGGATCCGACGGCCGTCGGGCACCACCGAGGCCAGCTCGCGGCCGCCGGTCGCCTGGAGGTTGTCGACCATCGGGATGCCCGCGACGGCCAGCACCTCGGCGCCGCGGCTCGGCAGGCGGCCCGAGATCATCGCCGAACGGTTGAGCACGACCGCCACCCGGGCGTCCACCAGGGCCTCGGCGGTCTGGCCGTCGAGGTCGACCTGGTCGAGCACCGCGACGTCGCCCTCGCGCAACCGCGCGAGCAGGGTCGTCGTACGACGGTCGGAGCGGGCAGTACCGGACACGCCGGCCGGCGCGGGGACACGGCTCCTGAGCTTCACCACTGCCTCATCGTGTCAGCCGACCTGCGGGTCGCCGCGGAGGTGCAGAACCCCGGCGCGTCGGCCGCAGCCGGCTCCTGGATGCAGGGTTCAGGAGCTTGCGCGCCCGGCGGACGCGAGCAGCTCGCGGGCGTGGGCCAGCGCGGTCTCGGACTCCTCCATGCCGGCGAACATCCGCGACAGCTCGCGCTCCCGG
>JAHEXO010000509.1 GCA_023252065.1 Nocardioides sp.
TCGCGTCGGGCGGACCCGGCACCTCCGGCGCATCGGGACGCAGCTCGTCGTAGTGCCGGTAGACCGCGGGCGTCGACATCCCGTCCGCTGAGGGCACCACGACCCACCACCACGAGCCCTCGTCGGCCACCGGTGTGACCAGCTCGCCGTGCCCCTCGCCGAGGGCCGTGCCACCCACCAGCGCGAACGGCACGTCACTCCCGAGCTGCGCCGCCATCGCGAGCAGCTCGTCGTCCGAGGTGCCCAGGTCGTGGAGCCGGTCGAGCGCGAGGAGGGCGGCCGCACCGTCGGCCGACCCGCCCGCGAGCCCGCCTGCGATCGGGATGGACTTGTCCACCCTCACCTGCGCGCCGACCGGGCGGCCGTGGTGCTCGGCGAGAAGCGCCGCCGCCCGGTCGATGATGTTGAGGCCGGGCCCGGGGAGCTGGACGGCGTCGACGTAGGAGGCCACGTCGGTGGTCACGGTGACCTCGTCGGCGGCGTCGACCGTGACGTCGTCGTAGAGGCTCACCGACTGGTAGACGGTCATCAGCGTGTGGAAGCCGTCGGGTCGAGGCGCCCCGACGCCGAGCAGCAGGTTGATCTTGGCCGCCGCGCGCACGGTCAGGCTCACCGGAGAGCCTCCGCCAGCCGGGCGAACTGCTCGACGGTGAGCGACTCCCCGCGCGCCAGCGGGTCGACGCCGGCCTCGGCCAGCGCTTCCGCGGCCGCCTCCGACGAACCCGCCAGCTCACGCAGAGCGCCCCGCAGCGCCTTGCGACGGTGGGCGAACGCCGCGTCCACCACCGCGAAGACCTGCTCCCTGGTCGCCGTGGTCGTCGGCGGCTCGCGACGGGTCCACGCGACGAGCCCGGAGTCGACGTTGGGCGCCGGCCAGAAGACGTTGCGGCCGATCGCGCCGGCGCGACGTACGTCGGCGTACCAGGCGGCCTTCACGCTCGGGATGCCGTAGACCTTCGACCCCGGCGCGGCGGCGAGCCGGTCGGCCACCTCGGACTGCACCATCACCAGACCCCTCTCCAGCGACGGGAGCAGCCCCAGCAGGTGCAGCAGTACCGGCACGGAGACGTTGTAGGGCAGGTTCGCGACCAGAGCCGTCGGCGGGGGCCCCGGGAGCGACTCGATGCGCAGGGCATCGGCGGCGAGCACCTCGCAGCGCACCGCCTGCTCGGGGGCGTACGACGCCAGCGTGGCGGGCAGCGCGGCCGCCAGGACGGGGTCGACCTCGATCGCCACCACCCGCGAGACCTCGGCCAGCAGCGCCAGGGTCAGCGACCCGAGCCCCGGCCCGACCTCGACGACGATGTCGTCCGGCCCGACCCTGGCCTCCCGCACGATCCGGCGGACGGTGTTGGGGTCGATCACGAAGTTCTGCCCGCGCTGCTTGGTCGGCCGCAGGTCCAGACCGGCCGCCAACGCACGAACGTCCGCCGACCCGAGCAGAGTCGGGCCGGCGGACGTCATGCGCGTCAGCCTAGGGGGGTCGGACCTCCCCGGACCGAGAGGTGTCAGCGAGGCAGCCCCAGCGATGCGGCACAGGCCGGCCAGGCGCCGTACCCACCGCTGGCGTTGCGGATCTTGGTCGCGATGGCGATCTGGGTGGCTCGCGAGGCGTTGCTCGGGAGACCCGAGCCGCCGTTGGCCTGCCAGGTGCCGAGCGAGAACTGCAGCCCGCCGTAGTAGCCGTTGCCGGTGTTGGTCGCCCAGTTGCCGCCGGACTCGCAGCGCGCGAGGGCGTCCCAGACGGTCGAGCCGCCGGCGAAGTTCGTGGTGGCGACCACCTTGGTGCCGATGCGCTCGATCTGCGGGACCGGTGCCCGCAGGACGTCCTGCTGCAGAACGGTGCGGACGGCCAGGTGACCGTTCTCGAACACGAGGCGGTAGGTCACGTCACGCAGGCCGGTGTGGCCGGCGCGGACGATCGTGCTCTGGCCCTTGGTCATCGAGGAGTCGTCGCGGGTCACCGTGCTGAAAGGCACCGCCTCGCCGCTCACGTGCTTGCGGACCACGCGGACGCGGGTGAGGACGACGCGGTCGCCGTCGTGCAGCACGTGCTGCAGCCCGGGGCGAACCCGGTCGTGGCGGTGCAGCTTGACGCCGTACCGGGCGAGCGCCTCGCCGGCCGTCGTGGCGGCGATGGTCCGGTGGACTGCGTGGTGCCGGCCGATCACGAGGACCAGGTGCTTGGGGGTGGCGACGTCGATCCGCAGGCCGTCGCGGGTGATCCCGGCGCCACGGCTCACCGACAGATGGGCACGATCGAAGCTGCGGTCGATCTCGACCAGCGCGTCCCGGACGTCGGTGGAGGTGACCCAGTACTTCGTGGTCGTGCCGTCCACGTCGAGGGTGAGGGGCTTTCCGTAGCGGACCGCGATCGTGGTGCCGTCGTTCACGGACTCGCCGACCGCGGGGGCCACCTCGTCGTGCGACCCGAGCGCGATCCCCTGGTCCTTCAGGACGGCGCCGACCGTGTCACCACTCGCGGTGACGTGCTCGATGTGGCCGTCGACGTTGAGGGTCACGGACTTGCCCATCGACGCGTAGCCGACGGTGGTGCCGATCACGGCCGCTGCTGCGATCGATGCCGCAGCGACCAGGGCTGCCTTGCTCTTGCTGATACGGGTGAACGTGCGGCGCACAGCTCTCCAGACGTCGTACTCCCCGGGCCTCGGGTTCGGCGCCGCCCCATTCCCGTCCTCGGTCCTCATACGACCCAGGCACTCGAAGCTTCGTGCTGCTCACTTCGCAGGAAAGGCCGCGAGTGCGGCCCCGGCGCCGGTCGAGATTTTTACCCGATCCCGGCCAACAGTCACAAGACGATAACGGGGTCTGGACGGTCTCCCAACTCCCCACCCAGTTTCTTTACCTGACGTGATGAGCGTCTCCATGTCCGAAACCCGCTGATCCGGAGCCTCACCACGGGCCGCCGAACGCCCTCTCGGTGTTTGCCTCGAC
>JAHEXO010000510.1:0-423 GCA_023252065.1 Nocardioides sp.
GGCCCCTACGGCCAGCCGCCGAACCCCTATGGCCAGCCCAACCCCTACGGCGAGCCGAACCCCTACGGCCAGCCGCCGCCCAACCCCTACGGCGACCCGCCGCCCAACCCCTACGGCGAGCCCCCGGCCAGCTCGTAGGGCGGTCGGTGGCCGCTCCCATGTCGTTCCCGGTGGCGATCCGCACCTGCCTGCGCAAGTACGCCGACTTCCACGGCCGTGCGCGGGCTGCGGAGTTCTGGTGGTTCGCCCTCGGGTTCGCGGCGGTCGCCTTCGTGGCCCACGTCCTCGACGCGGTGCTCGGCACCCAGCGCTGGGGCTACGGGCTGTTCGGCGCGGTGGCGGTCCTCGGTCTTCTCCTGCCACTCCTGGCAGCCGGCTCCCGGCGCCTGCAGGACACCGGCCGCAGCGGGTGGTGGCTGCTGC
>JAHEXO010000510.1:433-2954 GCA_023252065.1 Nocardioides sp.
GCTCGTGCCCTGCGGAGGGCTGGTGCTGATCGGGCTCTGGGCCGACCGGAGCAAGGGCGACAACGCCTGGGGGCCCGCGCCCGTGGGTCGCTAGGCGTCCTCCCAGACCTCGGGCGAGCAGGCGGCGACCAGGCCGCGGCGGGCCGCGGCCGCCAGCGGCTGGAGGGCGGCACGGCGGAGATCTGCCTCGGTGGCACTGATCGCCGCACCGTCGTCCTCGAGCGCCAGGTCGACGATCGCGCGTGCCTGCAGCGCCCGGGCGGCGAGGTCGACGCAGCGGTCGGGAGTGCCCGGCGCCGGCTGCAGCCGCGGAGGCCGGTGCAGGTTCATCAGGGTATCCGCGGCCTCGGGCCGCCACCGGGCCACGTCGAGGTCGGCCAGCATCGTCGCGGCCTCGGTCAAGGCTCGGCGGAGCCCGCGGTCCGCCTCCCCGACGTCGACCAGTGGCCGCGGCCCCGCGACGTACGCCGTCCACTCGACGGCCGCGCCGACCCGCAGCGGCACCAGGCCGAGTCCCGCAGCCACGACCGCCTCGCCGGCCGCGAGAGCAGCCGCGTTGAAGGGCGGCGGGCCGCCCAGGCCCACGGGGTCACCTGCCGCCGGGAAGGCCAGCCCGACGCTCGTGGCGCGGGCCGCCCGCAGCTCGCCGAGCGCCCGCGCGAGCGCGACCGAGCCGTCGACGCCGGGCAGCCCGGCCACCACGTGGGTGGCGTCGTCGGCCAGCACCGCGTCCACGACCAGGTCGGTCACCGCGTGCCCGCGCAGCCACGCCGTACCCCACCAGGCAAGGCGCGCGGAGACCGGCAACGCCGGTGGCTCGTGGGTGGGATCAGGGGCCTGCACGGCGCGCCACCCTACGCCCCGGGATGCCGACCGCCCGTGGATAGGGTTGCGGCATGGTCGCGGTCCTCGAGTTCGCCGACGTCTCGGTCCGTCGGGGGCAGGCCACCCTCCTCGACCAGGTCTCGTGGCGGGTCGGCGAGGCCGACCGCTGGGTCGTGCTCGGGCCCAACGGGGCCGGCAAGACGACCTTGCTGCAGGTGGCGTCGGCCCAGATCCACCCGACCGACGGGGTCGCGGGCATCCTCGACGAGGTGCTCGGCACCGTCGACGTCTTCGAGCTCCGGCCCCGGATCGGACTGACCAGCGCCGCCCTCGCCGAGCGCATCCCGCGCCACGAGCTGGTCCGCGACCTCGTCGTCTCCGCGTCGTACGCCGTGGTGGGGCGGTGGCGGGAGAGCTACGACGACCTCGACCACGACCGGGCCCGCGAGCTGATCGACGCCATGGGCGCGACGCATCTGCTCGACCGGACCTTCGGCACCCTGAGCGAGGGAGAGCGCAAGCGGGTGCAGATCGCCCGCGCCCTGATGGCCGACCCCGAGCTGCTGCTGCTCGACGAGCCGGCCGCGGGGCTCGACCTCGGTGGCCGCGAGGACCTGGTCGCGACCCTGTCGACGCTGGCCCACGACCGGGCGTCGCCCGCGACGGTGCTGGTGTCCCACCACGTCGAGGAGATCCCACCCGGCTTCACCCACGTGCTGCTGCTGCGCGAGGGCCGCGTCGTCGTCGCCGGACCGATCGAGGACGTGCTGACCGAGGACCATCTGGAAACGACGTTCGGGATGCCGCTGGTGCTGACCCGGGCCGAGGGCAGATGGGCCGCGCGCCGCGCTTCCTGAACGGGCCTCGGCTCACCCGACAACGGATAGGCTGAAGGCGTGGAGTGGCTGGGGAATCACCTCTGGGCCGCCTGGCTCGCCCTGGCGGTGGGTCTTGCCGTGGCCGAGATGGTCAGCCTCGACCTGATCCTGATCATGGTCGCCGCAGGCGCCCTCGTCGGCGCGCTGGCCGCGCTCGCCTCGTTTCCCGTCGTCCTCCAGGTGCTGCTGGCCTCCGGCGGTGCGCTCGCCATGCTGGCGCTGGTGCGCCCCAACCTGGTCCAGAAGCTCCACTCCGGCCCCGACCTCGTGCTCGGCACCAACAAGCTCGTGGGCCAAGAGGGCATCGTCACCGAGGAGCTGTCCCAGCACCAGCCTGGGCGGGTCAAGGTCGGCGGCGAGATCTGGTCGGCCTGTCCCTACGACGAGTCGCTGATCATCCCGGCAGGCTCGAAGGTCGAGGTGTTCGCGATCCGTGGCGCCACGGCCTACGTGCACCCGGTCGGCGAGCTGATGCCGTGAGCCACCCGCCCTGCCACCGCTGATCCCACCGCTGACCCACCGCTGACCCACCGCTGACCCCGTCAGCCTCGAGAGAAGGAACGCCGATGGAAGTCGTCTACGGACTGCTGGCCCTGATCTTCATCTTCGTGATCGTGATGCTGGCGCGCACGGTGCGGATCATCCCGCAGGCGCGCGCGGGCATCCTCGAGCGCTTCGGCAAGTACAAGCAGACACTGCCGGCCGGCCTGAACGTCGTCGTCCCGTTCGTCGACAAGATCCGCTACGTGATCGACCTGCGCGAGCAGGTCGTGAGCTTCCCGCCGCAGCCGGTGATCACCGATGACAACCTGGTGGTC
>JAHEXO010000511.1:0-644 GCA_023252065.1 Nocardioides sp.
CTACTCCGAGGGCGACCTGCACACCGCCCGCACGCTCTCGCGCAGCGGCGCCATCGGCGGGGTCACCGTCGACCACGGCACGATCGTGGCGGCGTGCTTCGACCGCTCCGACGTGTGGTCGGTGGGCGCCACCGTGCCCGAGCTCGACCCGATCAGCAGGCGGGCGTTCGTCGACGTGGTCGCCGCCGAGTCCGGGCATCTCGCCGCGTTGCTGTCCGGCGAGCTCCCCTACCGACTCGTCGAGCAGTCCGAGGAGGCGGGGGTGGAGCTCCTGCCCTACGGCGGCGAGCTCGGCTCGTCCTGTCCCTGCGGAGCCTGGGTCGACCCCTGCGTCCACGCGCTCGCGGTCCTGCTCCAGGTGGCGTGGCTCGTCGACGGTGACCCGTGGGTCCTCCTGCGTCTACGCGGGCTCTCCCCCGAGGACCTGCAGGCCGAGCTCGCTCGTGGCGACGACGCCGGCGACGAGCTCGGGGGAGACCTCGCGGCCGCGATCGACGCGGTGGCCCGCGCGGCCCGCGTGATCGCTCTCGCCGACGACCCGAGCGCCGAGATCACTCACCTGGTCTGAGGGCCGGTCAGCGCGCCCAGCGCCATCCGGTGCAGCACTCCTCGCATCGCCTCGTCGGGGATCAGCCCGCTGTGGG
>JAHEXO010000511.1:654-2952 GCA_023252065.1 Nocardioides sp.
GGGCGTGGAGTTGATCAGCCCGAAGGCCGCATGGGCCATCGCCCGTGCCCGGTCGGTGTGCAGGCCGCGGTGCAGCCGCCGCAGCTGCGCGGCCCAGACGTCGACGTACTCGCGCTGCAGGGTCCGGACCTGCTCGCGCGCCTGCGGAGGCAGGGACTGCCAGTCCCGGTCCTGAACGACGATCAGCGAGCGATGCCGCAGGGCGAAGTCGATGTGCCATCCGATCAGCGCGTCGATCGCGTCCTGCGCGTCACCGGCGTCCGCCACCTTCGCCCTCCCCTCGTCGAGGAGCCGTTGGCTGATGTCGACGAGCATGGCGGCCAGGACGGCGTCCTTCGAGGCGAAGTGCTTGTAGAGCGCCGGGCCGGAGATCCCGCACGCCCGGCCGATCTCGCCGACGGAAACCCCGTGGAACCCCTTCGCCGCGAAGAGCTCGGCCGCGGTCTCGAGGATCTGCTCCCGCCGGCTCACGGCATCAGGTTAGCGGTCGTTAACGTCCGGGGCTCAGAGCCGGGCGCCGGCGGGACGTGATCAGGAGGCGTCGCGTACCGGGATCTCGTCGAGTGAGTAGTACACAGGTAGGCCGCGCCGGTGGGCGATGGCAACGTCTTCGTCGGCACCCGCCGACTCCCCCGGCAGGCGCAGGACCGCGTCGCAGTGCTCCAGGAGCCGTTGCGCCGTGGGGTAGAGGACCTGCGCCGCCTCGGCGTCCCGGTCCACCGCCGGACCGGCCCCGCGGAGCACGGGCAGGGCGACCCACTCGCCGATCATCGGGACGTGGCCGGCCCGGAAGATCGGCCAGGAGGCCTCCTCCAGACGGGCGAGGTTGGCCGCGGCCAGGGCGGGGTCGCCATCGGTGCCGGAGCGGTAGGGGCCGGCGATGAGGATCAGCATGGGCGAGGTGGACATGTGAGGTACGATACCGCAACAACGTGCAACAACGTGAAGGAGTACGCACATGCTGGCCGCCGAGCGACGCGACAACCTGCTGGCCCGCCTCGCCGCGGACGGCAAGCTGGTCGCCAAGGACGTGGCACGCGACCTCGGGCTGTCCGACGACACGGTGCGCCGCGACCTGCGCGACCTGGCGGCCGCCGGCCTCTGCCAGCGGGTTTACGGCGGCGCGCTTCCGGTGTCCCCGGCGCTCGCGGACTACCCGACGCGGGTCTCGGTGGAACCGGACAGCAAGCATCGGGTCGCGGCGCGCGGCGCGGCCCTGATCCCCCGAGGTGGCACCGTGATCCTGGACGGTGGGACGACGACCCTGGCCGTGGTGCGGGCGCTGCCCGCCGACCTCGAGTGCACGGTCATCACCCAGAGTCCGACCGTCTCGGCGGCCCTGCTCGACCATCGCTCCGTCGAGGTCCTCATGCTCGGAGGCAGGCTGTTCAAGCACTCCGCAGTCGCGTCCGGCGCCGCGGCCGTGGAGGCGACGCTCGGCATCTCGGCCGACGTCTTCCTCCTGGGCGTCACCGGCGTGCACCCCGACGAGGGCCTCACCACCGGAGACGCTGACGAGGCCGCGATGAAGCGGGCGCTGGCCAAACGCGCCGCAGAGACCTACGTGCTCGCCAGCGTCGAGAAGATCGGAGCAGCCTCGCGCTACCGGGTGCTCCCGCTCTCCGACGTCGCCGGGGTCGTGACGGACGCTCCCCCGGACGACGACACGCTGCGGCAGCTGCGCAGCCAGGGCGTGACGGTCCTGGATGCGGGTGTGCCCGGTCCCCGACCCGGCTCGGACCCGTCACCACGGGACCCCTCATGACCGAGGTTCTGCCCGCCGCTGTGTCGGCGCGTGAGCTGGAGGTCCTCGGGGCGGTGGCCCAGCACCGGACGAACGCCGAGATCGCCGCCGGGCTCTTCATCTCGACCAGGACGGTGGAGAGCCACGTCTCCTCGCTGCTGCGCAAGCTCCACGTACCCTACCGCAGGGCACTCGCAGCCCTCTCTCCCTCGATCCTCCGCGAGCCGTCGCCTGCCGTCGACGAGCCGTACCCGATCCGCGGCCTGCCCGCGCAGCTCACGTCGTTCGTCGGACGGCGTGCCGAGCGGGCAGCTCTCGCCGCGGCGCTCGCGGAGCACCGCCTCGTGACCTCCGTCGGTCCGGGTGGGGTCGGCAAGACCACGCTCGCCGTCGCCGTCGCGGGAGACCACCCCGGAGACGCCTGCTTCGTGAGCCTCGCCGCGGTCCGCGACCCGTCGCTCGTCGGCCCGGCGATCGCGGCGGCCTTCGGGCTGGGCGACCTCGACCCGGCGACGGCCGTCCGCGCGCTGGTCCAGCGGCTCGCCACCGCCGAG
>JAHEXO010000051.1 GCA_023252065.1 Nocardioides sp.
GGACGCGGAGCCCCTGGAGGAGGTCGGCGGTCTGGCCGGCCGCGACCGCGGTACGACGGACCAGGATCCGCAGGGTGTCCCATTCGGCGTGCCAGGCCCCGTCGGCACGCTCGTCGACCCGATCGGCGGCGCACAGGTGAAGGGTCGCGCCGAGCTGGGGCGTCGTCAGCGCCGCGCGTCGTACCAGGACCGACAGCACCGGGTTGGCCTTGTGAGGCATGGATGAGGACCCCCCACCCCGCCCCTCGCTGAGCTCCCCGATCTCGGGCCGGGACATCAGGAGCACGTCGCGAGCCACATGCCCGCAGGCATCGGTGGTGGCGACCAGGGCGTCACCGGCCCGGGTCACCGGACGCCGGTGCGTGTGCCAGGAAGGGGCGGCGGACAGGCCGAGCCGCTCCGCAAGCCGGCCGCCGTCCGACGAGCTGCCCACCGGGCCCCCGCTCTGCACGGGGTAGGTGAGTGCGGCGAGGTCGGCCCGCGCTTCTTCGAGGCCCGCCCGCCAGCTGCTGAGCTTGTCGCCGAACGTGATCGGCAGCGCCCACTGGGTGAGCGTGCGACCGGTCATCGACGTCTGGCCGTGCTCCTCGGACAACAGCGCGAGTGCTGCCAGTGCCCTGCTCACGTGGTCATCGATCACCCTCACCGCGTCGCGGAGCAGCAGCACGAGTGCGGAGTCGACCACGTCCTGGCTGGTCAGGCCCGTGTGGAGGTCGAGGTCGGGACGGGCGGCCCGCAGCGCTTCGACCAGCGGGATCACCGGGTTGCCGCCCTGCTCGGCGTCGAGGTGGACCTCGGGAACAGCGAGCTCCGCTCCGACCCAGGCGCCCTCGACGAGGACCATCGCCTCGAGGAACGCCCGGTCCGTGAACAGGTCTCCCGCGCGATGGTCGCCCGGCCACAGGAGGTCGCTCATGAGGTCAGTGTCGCGGATGGGCGAGGAAGACGGTCTCGTCGTCCCCCTGGAGGCGGAGGTCGAACCGGTATCCGGTGTCGTCACGTACGGCAACCAGGGTGGAGCGACGTATCGGGTCGACCGATGCCAGGAACGGGTCGGCGTCGGCAGCCGCGCCCGGCAGGTAGGCGCGCGTGAGGAGCCGATCGAGGAGTCCGCGCGCGAAGACCGTGAGGCTGAAGAAGGGCGCGCGTCCGTTCATGGCGCCCGGGGTCAGGGTGGAGAACCAGTAGTGCCCCGCCCGGTCGGTCGCCGCCCTCCCCCAGCCGGTGAAGGTGAAGGCGTCGCGGTGCAGCGACCCCTCGGCCTGGACGACGTGCCCGTCCGGATCCGGCTGCCAGACCTCGACCAGCGCGTCGGGCACGGGCGAGCCGGCCCCGTCGAGCACGCGGCCGTGCAGCCGTACGGCGTGCGCGTGCCCGGCGGGGACCAGGACGTTGTCACCGTCGTAGGGCAGGGCGAAGCCGTAGAAGGGACCGATCGTCTGCCCCGGCGACGGGACGCCTTCGCTGCTCATGCCACCCCCTCGGCGTCCTCGAAGACAGTGCGGTGGGGTCCGGTGAGCACGACGTCCCACCGGTATCCCGTCTGCGCCTCGGGCTCGGTGAGGTCGTGGTCGTAGGTCGCGACCAGGCGTTCGCGGGCCCGAGGGTCGCGGATCGACTGGTAGATCGGGTCGAGGGCGAAGAGCGGGTCTCCGGGGAAGTACATCTGGGTGATGAGTCGCTGGGTGAGCTCGGTCCCGAACAGGGAGAAGTGGATGTGTGCCGGCCGCCAGGCGTTGGTGTGGTTGCGCCAGGGGTAGGGGCCGGGCTTGACGGTCGTGAACGTGTAGCGCCCGTCCGCATCGGTGAGGCAGCGACCGGCGCCGGTGAAGTGCGGGTCGAGCGGCGCTCGGTGCTGGTCGCCCTCGTGGCGGTAGCGGCCGGCGGCGTTGGCCTGCCAGATCTCGACCAGCTGGTGCCGGACGGGTCGTCCGTCGCCGTCGAGCACCCGGCCGGAGACGACGATCCGCTCGCCGATCGGCTCCCCACCCCGCTGCACGGTCAGGTCGTGCTCGACGGTCGCGACGTCCCGCTCGCCGAACACCGGCGCCCACAGCTCCACCCCCTCGGGGTCCACCTGCCAGGGCTCCTTGGTCGGGTGCCGCAGGATGCTCGACCGGTAGGGCGGGTAGTCGAGCCGAGGTCCCGTCTCCTCGACGGCGAGCCCGTCGTACTGCTCGGCGAGCAGCGCCATCTCGGCGCTGATCTCCTGCTGGGTCGGCGCCGCGGAGGGTCCGGGAGTCGTCGTCACGGGGGAACCGTAGGACCACTCCAGGTCTCGCCCGCTCCGCGGGTTCCACTGGACGGAAAACCCGGTGAGAATGGCGGCGTGGCAGGGAACGTCTCGGAAGCGGGCACCAGCGTGACGAGCCGCGCGCTCGCGCTCGTGGCGGCGTTCGACGAGGAACACCGCCGGCTCACGCTCAGCGAGCTCGCCGCTCGCGCGGGCCTCCCGATCGCGACGGCGCATCGCCTCACCGGCGAGCTGGTGGCCTGGGGGGCGCTCGACAGGTCACCCTCCGGCGACTACGTGATCGGGCGGCGGCTGTGGGACCTCGGGCTGCTGGCCCCGGTGCGGGCCGATCTGGTGGAGGTCGCCTCGCCGTACCTCCACGACCTGTACGTCGCGACCCTGGCCACCGTGCACCTCGCCGTTCGCGACGAGCGCGAGGTGCTCTACCTCCATCGGCTCCGTGGTCACACCTCGGTCCCCATCGTCAGCACCGTCGGCTCCCGCCTGCCCCTGCACGCCACCGGGGTCGGGAAGGTGCTGCTGGCCCATGCCCCGGAGTCCGTGCAGGAGACCGTCCTGCGAGCGCCGCTCGCGCGCGTCACGACGTACACCATCACCCAGCCCGGGATCCTCAGGCGCCAGCTCGACACGGTGCTCCGCGACGACTACGCGACGACGGTCGAGGAGATGAGCCTCGGCGCCTGCTCGGTCGCCGTGCCGGTCCGGAGGGAGAGCGAGGTGGTCGCCGCCATCGGCGTCGTGGTGCCCCGCCTGGCCCGCGACCGGCGGCGTCTGGTCGCTGCCCTCCAGGTGGCGTCGGCCGGCATCGGGCGGGCGCTCGGCTCGTCGACGACCCTCACCGGGAGCAGGCATGCCTGAGCACACCACCGAGGTCGCGATCATCGGAGCCGGGCCCGCCGGCATGCTCCTCAGCCACCTCCTGGCGCTCGCGGGTGTGGCCTCGGTGGTGGTCGAGCGTCGTTCGGAGACGTACGTCGCCTCGCGCATCCGGGCCGGGATCCTCGAGCAGTCCAGCGTCGACGTCCTGAGGTCGGCCGGTCTGGGTGACCGCGTGGCCACCGACGGCGACGAGCACCGCGGCATCCACCTGCAGTGGCCGGGCGTCCGGCACCACCTGGACTTCGTCGACCTGGTCGGCAGGTCGGTCACCGTCTACGGGCAGACCGAGCTGCAGAAGGACCTTGTCTCCGCCGCCCGGCAGCGGGGACAGGAGGTCCTCTACGAGATCTCCCGGACGGCCCTGCACGACCTCGGCAGCCGGCGACCGTCGGTGACCTGGGTCGATGAGAGCAACCGGTCGCACGTGCTGCGAGCCGACGTCGTGGTCGGGTGTGACGGGTCGTTCGGACCCTCCCGCGAGGCGGTCCCCGCGAGCGCGCGCACCACCTGGGAGCGGACCTACCCCTACTCCTGGCTGGGCATCCTGGCCGACGTCGCACCGTCCACCGACGAGCTGATCTACGCCTGGCACCCCGACGGCTTCGCGCTGCACTCGATGCGCTCGCCGTCCGTGTCGCGGTTCTACCTCCAGGTGCCCAACGGCACCGACGTCGACGCGTGGCCGGACGAGCTCGTCTGGGAGTCCCTCGCGACCAGACTGGGCCACGGCCAGGACGGGTGGCAGCTGACCACGGGTCCGATCACCGAGAAGTCCGTGCTCCCGATGCGGTCGTTCGTGCAGACCCCGATGCGGCACCAGCGGCTCTTCCTGGCCGGCGACGCCGCGCACATCGTTCCCCCTACCGGTGCCAAGGGACTGAACCTGGCCATCGCCGACGTCGCGCTGCTGGCACCTGCGCTCGAGCGACTCCTTCGCCAGGGGGACGACTCGCTCGCCGCCGCCTACTCGGCGACCGCGCTACGCCGCGTCTGGCGCTGCACCCACTTCTCCTGGTGGATGACCACCATGCTCCACACGAGCCACGACCCGTTCGACGCCCAGCTCCAGCTCTCGCAGCTGGAGTGGGTCACCTCCAGCAGAGCCGGCGCCATTGGCCTGGCCGAGAACTACGCCGGCCTGCCTATCGAGCTGTGAGCCCAGCGCCAGGCTCACCGCGGGGAAATCGACGGCGCTGACGTAATATTCCGCCCCGGCGCGACACCAACTCACCATGACAGCAGTCGAGAGCACCTCCCCGGCGGTCGCCCCGGCCGGCTACCCGGCCATGATCGCGAAGGTCAACCAGGTGGAGCCGGTGCCACGGCGGATCCGCGGTTTCCTCGGCGGTGAGCTGGTCGTCGACACGGTCCGGGCGTCGTACGTCTGGGAGTGGTCGAACTACCCGCAGTACTACATCCCGGCTGAGGACGTGCGCGCCGGCGCGCTGGTGGACGAGGGGCACGTGCAGCAGACGCGCCGCGGCGCCGTGCGGATGCAGGGTCTGCAGGTGGGCGACGTCCGTCGCCCCCGGGCTGCTCGACTGGTCACCGACTCGCCCATCGAAGGGCTCAACGGCACCGTCCGCTTCGAGTGGACCGCACTCGACAGCTGGTTCGAGGAGGACGAGCAGGTGTTCGTGCACCCCCGGAACCCCTACGTCCGTGTGGACGCGCTGAGGTCCACCCGATCCGTACGCGTCGAGCTGGACGGCGTCGTGCTCGCCGAGTCGGCGTCACCGGTCATGGTCTTCGAGACCGGGCTGCCCACTCGCTACTACCTGCCGCGCACCGAGGTGAGCTTCGAGCACCTGGTGCCGTCCACGACGGTGACCGAGTGCCCCTACAAGGGGACGACGACCGGTTACT
This sequence comes from Nocardioides sp., assembly GCA_023252065.1. Next base: position 5,000 of record JAHEXO010000051.1, read on the forward strand.
GGTCGGTCGTGGCCGGCGGGAAGGTCCACCCCGACCTCGCGTGGACCTACGACTTCCCGACCCGCCAGCTGTCGCCGATCGCCGGCCTGATCTCGTTCTACAACGAGAAGGTGGACATCGTCCTCGACGGAGTGCGCCTCGACCGCCCCACGACGCATTTCTTCGCGTCGGGGAGAGAGTAGGGTCCAGGTGCCTGGCGGACCGAGGATGCCTCTCGAACGCCTCGCGTCGGTGGACCTCCTGGAAAGAGGGGTGGCAGTGCCCGTCGAGGTTGCTCCCGGAGCGGACGCCGTACCCGGCGCTGTTGTTCAGGGTCTCGACGCGGCCTCTCAGGAGTGGGTGGCAGGGCTGCAGTCCTCGGGCCCCGGCCACGAGGACTGCGTGTCGGCGCTGCACGGAGTCCTGCTGCGCGTGGCCCGGCACGAGGTGGCTCGTCGGGCGGGCGCGCTCCGGTTGCGGGGGCCCGAGCTCGAGGACGTCGCCCAGCAGGCGACCGACGACGCGCTGATGTCGATCCGAGCCAAGGTCGCCGCCTTCCGCGGGGAGAGCCGGTTCACCACGTGGGCCTATCGCTTCGTCATGTTCGAGGTCTCGACGAAGATGGGCCGCCACTTCTGGCGCGAGCGCAGGGCGTCCATGGACGACGACGGGTGGGACCGCCTTCCGGAATCCTGGTCGAGCGGGCCGGATGCGCAGAGCCTGCACCGCGAGCTGTTCGCGGCGCTGCGCCGTGCCATCGACGAAGACCTGACTGCGTTGCAACGACGGGTCTTCGTCGCGATCGCCCTCAACGAGGTTCCGATGGACGCGTTCGCCCGCGAGCTCGGCGCCAACCGCAACGCCGTCTACAAGACATTGTTCGATGCTCGTCGCAAGCTCCGGGCGAGCCTGGTCGCGGCCGGCTACCAGCCGCCGTACGTCAGCTCAGGGGTGACGCTGTGAGCCGGGAACGCGACCTCGACGCGATGCTCGTCGCGGAGTCCGTCGACGCCGGCTGCGCAGCCGGGTTCGAGGTGCTCCACCGCTATGTCGAGGAGGAGCTCGCCGGCGGTGAGGCGGCACAGGCCCATCCGGGCCTCGCCGCCCACCTCGAGAGCTGTCCGGCCTGTCGGCAGGACTATCTCGGCCTGGTCGAGGCGGCACAGATGTTCGGGGACGCCGGCCCCTCCGGCTCGTAGTCCCACTGCCTGACGGAGGTCGCCATGTGGGTCCGGATCGACGAGATCGCGTTCCCCCGTGCTCGGACCGATGAGGTCATCGACCACGTGCGCAACACCGCTGCCAGCAAGCACGAGGGAGAGGGCTTCCGAGGGTTCCGCCTGCTCGTCGACCGGAACAGTGGGCACGCGCTGGACGTGTCCTACTGGGACACCGAGGTCGCTGCTGCGCAGGGCGGAGACAGCGCGAACGACAACGGGTTGACGCAGACGATCAGGTCGAACGTCTACGAGCTGAGCATCGACGCCGTCTGAGCCCGCGCGGCACCCGCTCGTCGCTGCCCCGCGACTCGTGCCCGGACGCAGGTAAGAACCCGTCGCCGGTCGACGCCAACCATCCGACACCTCTCCCGCCGTCGTACGAGCGGGCGAACCCGCTGGTTGTACGCACCCGGAAGGTACCGATGACCATGACCACCTACCACTCCGCCAAGGTCCTGTCCCTGGACGTCTTCTACCGCGAGGCGGGAGACCCCGCGAACCCCAAGCTGTTGCTGCTCGGCGGTTTCCCCGCCTCGTCGCACCAGTTCCGGAACCTGATCCCCGCCCTGGCCGAGAGGTTCCACATCCTGTCCCCCGACTACCCGGGCTTCGGGAACACCGAGATGCCCGATCCGGCGACATGGGACTACACCTTCGACCATCTCGCCGAGGTCGTCGACGGTCTGCTCGAGGCCGTCGGCTTCACCGGGCCGATGGGCATCTTCATGCAGGACTACGGCGGTCCGATCGGCAACCGGCTCATCGCCCAGCACCCGGACTGGCTGCAGTGGCAGGTGATCCAGAACGCGAACACCTACGAGGAGGGCTTCACCGAGGCCTGGGACGGCATCCGGCACGCGCTCTGGGTCGACCGCAGCCCAGAGAACGAGGCGGCGCTCGAGGCCTTCCTGCAACCCGACACCGTCAAGGCCATCTGGAACACGGATCTGTTCTTCCTGTCCCGGCCGCACGCCCACCGGGTGCAGCTCGACCTCTTCTACGACTACCGGACCAACGCTGCCCTGTACGGCGCGTGGCAGGCGTCCCTGCGGGAGCGCCAGCCCCTCACGCTGATCTTCTGGGGCCAGGGCGACATCTTCTTCACCCCGGCCGGCGGCGACGCCTACCTGCGCGACCTGCCCGATGCCGAGCTGGTCCGTCTGGACTCCGGCCACTTCGCGGTCGAGGACCACCTCGAGCTGATCGCGGACACGATCGTGTCGTTCTACGACTCCCGGGTGCACGCCGCATCCCTGGCCACCCGCTGAACACGCAGACGCCGAGAGGAACGATCGACATGAGCGCACAGCAGCAGCTGTCAGACGGGGCGACCCGGGTGGCCTACCTCCTGGGGGTGCCCCTGGCCGCCGACGTGGTCCGACAGTGGCCGCAGATGGAGGAGGTCGTCCGAGGCCGGCAGCTCATCGCGGACGTCGAGGGGAACTTCCCCGAGCTCACGCTCGAGGTCGGAAGACGGCACCGTCTCGACGACGTCGTGGTCGTCGAGTGGACGTGCAACTACGGCGACGGCCGCCTCTACCGCAACGTCACGATCGGAGAGCTGGAGAACGGCGCCGCGGTGCGGGTGACCGACTACTGGGGCGAGCCCACCTCCACTCCCCCGTGGCGGGTTCCGATGACCGAGCGTCTCGACATGCCCGGCGACGGAACCTGGCCCGCCGACGCTCGCCTGTCTCATCACTAGGCCGGGGCGACCAGGCGTGACAGAGGTTCGCGTCGGAGAGCTGTGGCGCTATCCGGTGAAGTCGCTCAAGGGCGAGGCGCTGCAGTCGGCGCACCTGACGCCCGACGGTCTCGAGGGAGACCGCGTCGTCCACGTCGCCGGGCGACGAGGTCTTCTCACCGGCCGCACCAGGCACGATCTTCTCCATCTGCAGGCCCGCACCGGCCAGGACGGAGCACCGTGGGTGGAGGGTCACCGGTGGGACTCGGCGCAGGCGGCTGAGGTCGTGCGCACGTGGGCGGGACCGGATGCGAGGCTGGTCGCCGACACCAACGCCTCACGCTTCGACATCCTGAACCTGCTCGTGGCCACCGACGGTGCGGTGGACCGCCTGGGGGTGGATGTCCGCCGGCTTCGGCCCAACCTCACCCTGACCGGGGTGCCGGCCGACCTGGAGCCACGGCTCCCCGGTCAGGCGCTCGCCATCGGCGACGCACTCGTCGGTCTGCACTCGGTGCGACAGCGTTGCATCGTCACCACGATCGACCCCGACGACGGCTCCCAGGACCTCGACGTGCTGCGCCGGATCCACGCCGCCTTCGGTGGCGAGATCGCCTTGAACGCCTGGGTGATCCGGCCGGGCGTCGTTCGGGTCGGCGACGTGGTGCGGGTGGTCCCCGCCCCGGAGGGGCCCCGCCGCATCGGCGGCTGGGTCGTCGGCGCGCCCTATCGGCACGTCGCCGCCTGACCGGCCCGGACGAACCGACTACCCGGCCCCGGACCTGTGCGCTCACACCCGATCGGCGAGGTCTGCCGCCGGCCAGCGCAGCTCGTCGAGCGGACGCCGTTCGCGTTCGGGCAGGTGCTCGGGCGCGGCGGGTTCGGAGCCGGGAGGAACCCACCCGATCGCGGACATCGTCGCGATCTCCCAGTGGGCGGTCACCTCGAACTCGGTGGCCAGGGCTTCGCGGTCGAAGGCCCGGAACTGCCGCACGTAGAGACCGAGCGAGCGGGCCTGCACCGTCAGGTGGGCCACTGCCTGTCCCAGGTCGTAGGTGGAGAACTCGGAGTAGTCCCAGTCGGTGTCCGCGACGTGCCGGTGAGCCAGGTTGGCGAAGAGCAGGGCGGCATCGGGGGCCCATCGGCGCGCGCTCGGGGCCAGGTGACGCACCAGGCGTTGGTGGTCGCTGTCGCCACGCACACCGACGATGAAGGCCCAGGGCTGGGAGTTGCCGG
>JAHEXO010000512.1 GCA_023252065.1 Nocardioides sp.
TGCTGCTGCTCAACCCGGCGGGCAACGCCGGTATCGGTGCCTACCGCGCAGCGATGACCCCCGACGACCTGCAGGGGCGGGTCGGCTCGGCGATGGCGTTCGTCTCGATGGGGGTCATGCCCCTGGCGCCGCTGCTCGGTGGCTGGATGCTGACCGACCTCGGCGGCCCCCGCGCCGTGGCCCTGCTCGTGCTCGCCACCGCGCTCGGCGCCCTGATCCCGACCCTGAGCCGCACGATCCGCTCGGTCCCTCGGCCAATGCAGTGGCGGGCGGAGCTCGACAGGGGCACCGTGGAGCCTTTCGCCCACCAGACCGCCTGAAGGGGGATGTCATGCGGTTGACCACCACCGTGCCCGACTACCTCGCGCTCGCCGCCATCGACGACGACGTACGACGCGCGGAGGCCTGGACCGACACCTACGAGGCGGCACACCCCGCCGTCTTCGCCACCTACCACCGCAGCTGGGGCCTGCACGACCGCTGCCTGGCTGCCGCCGCCGACGTACCCCGGCAGGCCGCGACGCTGCCCGTCGTCGAGGCGCGCGCCCGCCGGCTGGCCGAGCACGCCGAGCGGTCGTTCCGGGTCGCTCGGCTGATCGACGACGACCTCGACGTGGTGCTCCTGGTCGGGGGCCACACCTCCGACGGCTGGGTCACCGAGCTCGACGGGCGCGACACGATCTTCCTGGCCCTGGAGTTCCTCGGCGACCCGCCCTACGACGGCGTCCTGGTCTCGCACGAGGCGTTCCACGTCGCCCATGCGCGCCACGGCGCGGGCGGCTGGCCCAAGGACGGCGCGGCCAGCCTGTTCCAGGAGGGGCTCGCGGTCGCGGTCTCGCGAGAGCTCCACCCCGGTCTGCCCGACAGCGCCTACCTGTGGAGCGACGACGCCCACGGGTCCTGGGTCGAGGTATGCGCCGAGCTCGGCCCCGAGCTGGCCGCGCGGATGCTCGGCGCCCTCGACACGTCGTACGACGACGAGGTCGTCCGGGCGCTCTTCACCGGCGGGCATCGGCAGCCTGGGCTGCCGGTGCGGGCCGGCTACTGGCTGGGCGACGTGGTGATGCGCTCGCTGCTCGAGGAGACCCCGAGCGACGAGCTCATCGAGTGGGACCACCCGACCGCTCGGCTCGCGGTCGCCGACCGGCTGGGCGAGATGATGTAGTCAGTCCCAGCCGGCCTTGCGGCCCTGCTTGGTCTGCCCGCGGCGCCGCTTGGCGTTGAGGCGGCGCTGGTTCGCCGCCCGGCTGGGCTTGGTCGGCCGGCGTTTGCGGGGCGGCGGGGACGCTGCGGCGACGAGGAGCTCGGTGAGCCGTTCGCGCGCCGTACGCCGGTTGGCGAGCTGGGCGCGCTGCTCGCTCGCGGTGACGGTGACGACGCCGTCGACCAGCCGCCCCTCGAGCCGGGCCAACATCCGCGCTCGCGTGGTCTCGGGCAGTGACGGCGACCGGGCGAGGTCGAAGGACAGCTCGACGCGCGAGTCGGTGGTGTTCACGCCCTGGCCACCTGGGCCGGAGGAGCGCGAGAACCGTTCGCTCAGCTCGCGCTCGGGGATGACGACCTGGCGGCCGATCCGGAGGCCGTCAGAGTCCATCGAGGATCTCCAGCGTGCGTGCCCACGCATCACCCACCGGGTCGATCACCACGAAGTGGTCGCCGGGCACCTCGGTGAGCGTGGCGGTGGCCTCGCGGGCACGAGCAGCATCGACGTAGGTGCGCGACTGGCTGACCGGTACGACGTCGTCCTCGACGCCGTGGACGCAGTGGACCGGGACGTCCAGCGGCAGCTGCTGCAGGGGGTCGACCGGGGCGTCGTCCGGGCCCGGCGGGTGGCCGAGGAACGCCTCGACCGCGCCGTTGCCCAGGCGCTCGTCGTGGGCCCGTCGGAGATCGACCACGCCGGCCTGCGAGACGACGCCGGTGATCTCCACCCGGGCCGGCCAGCGCGGGTGGCGCCCGCGTGAGGCGGCCCAGGTGGCGAGATGGCCGCCGGCGGAGTGCCCGACGGTGATCACTCGGTCTCGGGGGAGGTCGGTCTCGGCGAGCGCGTCGATCGCGTGGGCCACGTCGTCGAGCGTCTCTGGGGCTCCGCCGCCGTTGCCGACGCGCCGGTACTCGATCGTCCACGCCGCCCAGCCATGCTCCACCAGGCTCCGGGCGAGCGGGCGGCCCAGGTCGAGACCGTACGCCGCGCGCCAGAAGCCGCCGTGGATCACCACCACGACTCCTCGTGCCCGACCTGCTGGGAGGCTGAGCTCGCCGAACTGGCTCGGGTCGTCGCCGTACCGGATCGTGCGGGGGCCGCTGCTCACCTGGCCGAGTCTGGCAGCCGGGCGCGCACTAACTGGCATACAGACCGTCGTTCCGGCCACCTCGCGCTGCGGGTCTGTATGCCGGTTAGTGCGGCGGCCCTCAGTCGTCGGGGCCGGCGGTGTGGCAGACGGCCTCGACGTTGTTGCCGTCGGGGTCGCGGACGAAGGCGCCGTAGTAGTGGTCGTGGTACTCCGGCCACAGCCGGGGCTCGTGGAGCGTCTCGAGGCCGAGCCCGGTGGCCGCCGCGTGGAAGGCGCGGACGTGCTCGGCGTCCGCGGCCTGGAAGGCCAGGTGCATCTCCCGGTTGGGGATGTCGGCGTGGAACCCGCTGATCCAGAACGACGGGTGGCCGTCGCGCCCGTAGCCGACTCCCACCCCGACATCCATCTGCCGGGTGTAGCCCAGCGGCTCGAGCACGGTGTCGTAGAAGCGCTTCGAGGCCTCCAGGTCCGCGCAGTTGATGCCGAAGTGATCGATCATGCCGCCAGCATGCGGGAGGGCCCGGGGGTGGGGGTAGAGGCGGGGGTCCCACTTTCTGGCCCACAGACGACCGATCCGAGGGTGGCTCCTGCGTCGGTTGTGCGCCAGAAAGTTGTGGGGGCCGGGGCGAGGCGGGGGCCGGCCGAGACAACAA
>JAHEXO010000513.1 GCA_023252065.1 Nocardioides sp.
GACGAGGAACGTCCCCCGGACGTCGAGCGGATGCAGGACCTCGTCACCGAGGTGCTGCGCCAGTGCGCGATCTTTCCGGCGGCGGTGGTCGCCCGCGAGGACTGGCTCCTGGGCCAGGTGGCGGTGCAGAACTACCAGCAGCTGCTCTACCTCTTGCTGGTCGAGTCGAACCAGCCCTTGCCGGTGATGGGTCTGAAGCAGTGGAGCAGCCGCCTCACCGCCGACCAGCGCGACCTGCTGGCCGGCCTCCCGGTGCCGACCGCCGAGCGAGGCTCGGTGGTCGCGGCGATGACCGCCGTCCGCGCCGCGATCCGCACCCAGGGCCGCGCCGCGCTGGAGTCCGCCGGTGGCACCTGGCCGACCGAGGTCGACGATGCCCTGGCGGCGTACTGGGAGCGGCACGGCCTGGCATAGCCGTCTGCGATGCGGCGGTCAGGTGATGGTCATCCCGCCGTCGACCGGAAGCGTCTGTCCGGTGATGTAGCCGGCGGCGTCGGAGGCCAGGAAGACGACCGTCGCCGCGAGCTCGGCCGGGTCGCCCTTGCGACCGGACGGGATCCGCCACTGCATGGCGTCGAGGTAGCCGTCGGGGTAGTGGTCGGTCATCTCGGAGTCGAAGAAGCCGGGAGCGATCGCGTTGACCCGGATGCCCTTGCGGCCGGTCCACTGCTGGGCGAGGTCGCGGGTCAGGCCGATCAGCGCGGCCTTCGAGGCGGAGTACGCCGCCTGCGGCAGGCCGCCGGTCGTGAGGCCGAGGACCGAGGAGACGTTGATGATCGACGAGCCGGGCTGCATGACCCGGCCGCAGGCCTGGGCCATCCAGTAGCAGCCGTTGAGGTTGACGTCGATCACCGAGCGGAACTGCTCGGGCGTCTCGCGGGTGGCGGGCACAGCCGTGCCGACCCCTGCGTTGTTGACCAGGACGTCGACCTTGCCGAGCTCGTCCATCGCGGCCTGCACCAGCGCCGTACAGGCGTCGGGGTCGGCGACGTCGGTGGCGACCGTGACGGCCCGACGTCCGGTGGCCCGCACCAGGTCGGCCGTCTGCTCGAGGCGGTCGGCCCGACGGGCACCGAGCACCACGTCGGCGCCGGCCTCGGCCAGCCCCTGGGCGAAGGCGACCCCGAGGCCACTGGAGGCTCCGGTCACGATCGCGACGCGGCCGTCGAGCCGGAACAGGTCGAGCGAGGTCATGGCCGCAGCCTAGGGGTCGCCCTGGCGACGCCGGTCGGGGTGGCGGAGGTTTCCGCTCACCCCTTGGGGGGTACGACGGTCGTCGTCTGGACGACAGGGTTCGGACCGGGACCAAGGTCCGTGGCCTGTCCACAGCACTCGGGAGGTCTGGATGGAACTGCTGTCGTCGTCGATCCTGCGCATGCACGCGTCGTGGGTCGACTACCTGCTGATCGCTCTCTACTTCGTCTTCGTGCTCGGGATCGGGCTCAGCGCCCGCGCCTCGGTGTCGAGCAGCATCGACTTCTTCCTGTCGGGACGCTCGCTCCCGGCCTGGGTGACCGGGCTGGCGTTCATCAGCGCCAACCTGGGCGCCGTCGAGATCATGGGCATGTCCGCGAACGGCGCGCAGTACGGCATGGCGACGTTCCACTACTACTGGATCGGCGCGATCCCCGCCATGCTGTTCCTCGGCGTCGTGATGATGCCGTTCTACTACGGCTCCAAGGTCCGCTCGGTGCCGGAGTTCATGCTCCGCCGCTTCGGACCCGGAGCCCACCTGGTGAACTCCATCAGCTTCGCGCTGGCGCAGATCCTGATCGCGGGCGTCAACCTCTACCTGCTGGCCACGATCGTCAACGCCCTGCTCGGCTGGAGCATCTGGGTGTCGACGGTGGTGGCGGCGCTCATCGTGCTCTCCTACATCACACTGGGCGGGCTGTCGGCGGCGATCTACAACGAGGTGCTCCAGTTCTTCGTGATCGTCGCGGCGCTGCTGCCGCTGACGCTGCTCGCCCTGCACGAGATCGGTGGCTGGAACGGACTGAAGGACAAGATGTCCTCGGCCGGCACGAGCGACCAGCTGAACTCGTGGCCCGGCAACACGATCACCACCTACAGCTCGTCGTTCTGGTCGGTGGTCGGCATCGTCTTCGGCCTCGGCTTCGTGCTCTCCTTCGGCTACTGGACCACGAACTTCGTCGAGGTGCAGCGCGCCATGGCGTCCAAGGACATGAACTCCGCCCGGCGCGCCCCGATCATCGGGTCGTTCCCGAAGATGTTCATCCCGTTCATCATCATCATCCCGGGCATGATGGCCGCCCTCCTCGTCTCGCCGCTCGCCACGATGAAGAAGCACGGCGCGGCCGCCGGTGCCGGAGGCATCACCTACAACGACTCGCTGCTGCTGCTGATGAAACAGCTGCTGCCCAACGGTCTGCTCGGCGTCGCGATCGCGGGCCTGCTCGCGGCGTTCATGGCCGGCATGGCGGCCAACATCTCGGCGTTCAACACGGTGATGAGCTACGACATCTGGCAGACCTACATCCAGAAGGACAAGCCGGACAGCTTCTACACCGCGTTCGGTCGGGGCGCCACCGTCGTCGCGACTGCCCTGGCGATCGGTACGTCGTACTTCGCCAGCCAGTTCCCCAACATGATGACCTACCTGCAGACGCTGTTCGGCTTCTTCAACGCGCCCCTGTTCGCGACCTTCATCCTGGGCATGTTCTGGAAGCGGATGACCTCGACCGCGGCCTGGACAAGCCTGGTCTCCGGTACGCTCGCGGCCGTCGTGGTGGCGTTCTTGTCCCAGGACGCCTTCGGGTCGGCCAGCATCTGGACCCTTAACATCGGCGGCCAGGGCGCGAGCTTCGCGGCAGCCGGCGCGGCGTTCGTGGTCGGGCTGCTCGTGGCGCTGGTCGTCACGGCGTTCACGGCGCCGAAGCCGTCCTCCCAGCTGCGCGGGCTGGTGTACTCCGAGACGCCCAAGGA
>JAHEXO010000514.1 GCA_023252065.1 Nocardioides sp.
GAGCAGGTTGCCCGGACCGGACTGGGCCGTGATGTTGAGGTGGATCGCGTTGAGGTCGACGACCAGGCCGAGCAGGTCGAGGTGCAGCGGGCCGAGGTCCAGCGTCAGGATCTTGCAGCTGCCGGACGCAGCGGCGTTCTGCACAGTCGTCGTCACGGTCTGCGGGTTGAGCTGCGTGACGGCGCCGGTGAGGGAGGTGACGGTGCCGGTGACCACACCGGTGACTGCCAGCTGGCCGTTCTGGTTGGTGAAGCCGGTAGGCGTGAAGAGCCCGTTGAACGTACCGAGGGCGCCGAGGTCCTGGGTCAGTGTCGCGGGCGCGATGCTGGCCCTCGGGGTGGCGGCTGCCGGCGCGGCTGCCGGCGCGACGGTGGGCGCGGCGGAGGCGGAGACTGCCGGCACGAGACCGAGCGCAGCGGTCGTGGCGAGCGTGGCTCCTGCGGCACAAAGCTTGGTGGTGAGCTTCATCAGGTGACTCCTTGATGGCTGAGGGGGCGGCCTCGTGGGCCGTCGGTCACCCCAGAAGAGGCCGTGCCCGGGCCTGGATGACGCGGCGGGCCGCACCGACGACACCTTGGCGCGGTCGCCGGCTGCGGGCCTGAGCACGACGCAGGATGAGCGCGGAGGGTGAGGGCGACGAGGTCTCGCGTCATGCATTCAGGGTCAAGGCGTCCGCCTGCGCGTCACGCGTCGAGCACGCTGCGCTGGGTCATGTCGTAGGCGGCCAGGACCTCGAGCAGCAGCTCGTTCGCCGTCGTGACGATGTCCAGACGATCGTCCGGGACGGCTGCCTCCAGCACCTCGAGGGTGACCTCGTGGTGGATGCGGCAGACGTCGAGCAGGCTGATGCAGCTGGCGCACGCACGGCGCCCGAGCTCATAGGCGGACTCGCGCGCCGCCTCATCGCGCCGGGGCAGGAAGCGGAGCAGGGTGATGCGGTAGTCCTGAGTGAGGTCGGCCAGCGGCGACCGGTCGCCCGGGCCGGTCACTGGGAGCCGTCTCCCGTCGAGGACGGCGGGCTGTGTGGTGCCGGGGCCGCCTGCTCGGCCAGCAGGCTCAGCCCCTCCTCGAGGTCGAGTGCGGTGGGCACGTTCCCGGTGCCCATCCCGAGCCTCACCATGGTGAAGGCGACCTCGGGCTGGATCCCGACGACGACGGTGAGCGCGCCGCGCAGGCGCGCCATCTCCGCGATGCGTCGCAGCGTCAGGGCCGCGAACGAGTCGATGACGTCGAGGGCGGCGACGTCGATGATGACACCGCGCGACCGGTGCTCCCCGATCTGGTCGACGAGGTCGTGCTCGAAGCGGCCCAGCTGGGAGTCGTCGAGGGCAGTGTGGACCGATGCGATCAGGGTCGATCCCTGCCGCATGATGGACACCAGTGCCGGTCCGCCGTTCACGAGCTCGCGCTGCCCTCCTTCCTGGTCACGCTGTAGCCGAGGAGCCGCTCGGCTTCTTCGAGGCCGCCCTGCAGGTCGCCGATCGTGTTCATCTTGCTCAGGTCGACGCCGATGGTGACGAGCGTCTGCGCGATCTTCGGTGACAGCCCAGTGATGATGACGCTCGCACCCATGAGGCGTGACGCGTCGACGGTCTGGACGAGGTGGTTCGCCACCGCCTCGTCGACGTCCGGCGAGCCGGTGATGTCGATGACGACCACCTTGGCGCGGTGCTTGCGGATGCCGGTCAGCAGCTGTTCGGTCAGCTGCCGGGCGCGCTCGCTGTCGATCACGCCGATGATGGGCAGGATCAGCAGGCGCTCACGCACGGGCAGCACCGGGGTCGACAGCTCGCGGATCGCGTCCTGCTGCTGGCGGATGACGCGTTCGCGCTCGTCGACGAAGCTCACGGCCACGGTGTTGGCGATGCGGTTCGCGGCCGGCTCGTAGGCGTCGAGCACCTCGTTGAGCAGGGCGAAGTCGCGCTGGTACTTCTCGAAGAGCGAGCGGGCGAGCACGTCGCGCAGCAGGAGCACGATGCCGACCACCTCGTGGGTCTCGACGCCACGCGGGATGATCCGTTCGGAGAGGTCGCGGGCGTAGTGCTGCAGCGCCTCGACGCTCCCGGTCTCGAGGACTTCGACGTAGTTGTCGTAGACCGACGTCGTCTCGGCGGCCATCTCCTGCGGCGTCATCGCCGTCAGGAGGTGCGCCTGCTGGATCCGCTCGGCCCACTCCCGTCGCAGGCGGGTGCGGTGCTCGCGCAGGTGCGCCACGAGCTGGGAGAGCAGGTGCTCCCCGTCGTCCTGGTGCTCCGGGGTCCTGTCATCCATCATTCGTCCTCTCCCACTTCGTCATGGTGACGGTCGTCCCGTGTCCGGGCTCGCTCGCGATGGCGAACTCGTCCATGAGCCGACGCACCCCGGGCAGTCCCAGGCCGAGTCCGCCGTACGTGCTGTAACCGTCGCCGAGCGCTCGCTCGACGTCGGGTATGCCGGGTCCACCGTCGCGGGCCACGACCTGGATGCCGCGTCGCGGCGTCTCGAGCAGCTCCACCACCACCTCACCGGACCCGGCGAACCGGACGATGTTGCGGCACAGCTCCGAGACGGCCGTCGCGATGACCGTGAGGTCGGTCGGCCCGAACGCGAGCCGGGTCGCGAGCTCGCGCGCGGCGCCACGGGCGGTGACGATGTCGGGGTCACCCGTGACGGCGATGCGCAGGCTGTCGTCACGCTGCTGGCCCCGCTCGAGCAGCGGCTGGCTGAGCCGGGCGCACGGCTCGCACTCGAGGAGGTGCTGGGCCGCCTGCACCTCACGATGACGTCGTTGGTCCCCGCTGCTCAGGGCGATGAGCACCGGCCGACAACGATCGGTCGGCGGATCGACATGCTCGATCGCCAGCAGGTACTCGACACGCAGCCGGGCCCGCGTTCGGTTGAGCTGCGCGGCCACGGCGCCTGCAGTCGTGCCATGTCGAGCCGCCAGGGCGTGCGTGTCGGTCCCGT
>JAHEXO010000515.1 GCA_023252065.1 Nocardioides sp.
CACCGCGGGCATCCTGGCCGCCTACACCGAGGTCGCGGTGGCGGCCGTCGACTCCGACGAGGGCAACCTCAAGCTGACCGTGACCGAGGACTTCCGCGTGGCGGAGGCGCTCATCGGTCGGTGAGTGCCTCGAGCAGCGCGAGGTCGCGGGCATCGTGCACACGTCGTAGGGCGGGCGGTCCCTCGACCAGGTCGACCGGACCGTGCCGCCGGAGCAGGGCCAACGCCTCCCGGAAGTCCACCGGGGGCCAGTCGTGGAGCGCCGCGACGAGAGCCGGTGGAAGCACCAACGGGGAGGCGAGCCGGCGCAGCAGGTCGCGGTCGAGGGTCTCCCCGACCACGGGCCCGTCGGCCCCGGCGTGCACCTCCTTGACCGTGTCGGTCACCGGCACCACGCCCGCGACCGGCGTGCCGGTCGTGACCACGCGGCGTACACACGCGGCGAGGAAGTCGGGCGGGGCCATCGGGCACAACGCGTCGTGCCACACCAGCGGGAGGGCCGCGTCCTGCACCTCGTCCCAGGGTGTGGTGGCGTCGAGCAGCCGGATGCCGGCCTCGCCCATCGCCCAGGCCGCGCAGGCGACCAGCGGCTCGCCGTGGAGCAGGGCGAACGGCATCGACCCGCGGGCCGACTCGACCACGACGCCCAGCGCCTCGTCGGGCTCGAGCGGGTCGAAGGATTCCATGGCAGGGGAGGGTGGAGAGATGACGAAGGCCCCGTCACACCGGAGTGTGCGGGGCCATCGTCTGTTCGGCTCTCAACCGAATCAGGAGGCGAGGACCTCGTCGAGGATGGCCTCGGCCTTGTCCTCGTTGGTGTTCTCGGCCAGGGCCAGCTCGGAGACCAGGATCTGACGCGCCTTGGCCAGCATCCGCTTCTCGCCGGCGGACAGACCACGGTCACGCTCACGGCGCCACAGGTCGCGGACGACCTCGGACACCTTCATCACGTCGCCGCTGTGCAGCTTCTCGAGGTTGGCCTTGTAGCGGCGAGACCAGTTGGTAGGCTCCTCGACGTGCGCTGCGCGCAGGATGTCGAAGACCCGGTCGAGCCCGTCCTTGTCGACGACGTCGCGCACGCCGACCAGATCGAGGTTGCACGCCGGCACGCGGACCACGAGGTCCTGCTGCGACACGATGCGCAGGACGAGGTACTTCTTGTCCTCACCCTTGATCTGGCGCGTCTCGATATCCTCGATGACAGCGGCTCCGTGATTGGGATACACAACCGTTTCGCCCACGGTGAAAGACATATTCTTCAGTACCACCCTTCTTAGGTGACCATTCTAACACGGCCTCCGGTCCACCTCCGAAGCCGTCGTCGCAGGTCAGAGGCCCTTTCAGGGCTTGACAGATCGCTTGCCGATGTGCGTGCGGCGGCCGATGGCGGATACTGCCGCCATGTCCGACCCGGCGGCTGACGCAGCACCCGTACGCCGCTCGGTGCGGGAGCTGGCCCCGGTGCTGCTGGTGCGTGCCGCGCGCCCCCGGCAGACGCTGGTCACCGCCGCCGGCCTGGCGCTGGCGGCCGCTCTGGCGGGCCGTCCGGCCAAGGAGGTCGCACTGGTCGCGGGCACCGTCGTGGTCGGTCAGACCGTCCTGGCCTGGGACAACGACCTGGTCGACGAGGCGACCGACAGGGCCGAGGAGCGCACCGAGAAGGCGCTGGTCGCCGGTCTCGATCGGGGCACGCTGTGGTTCGCCGCCGCCTGCGCCGTGCTGCTCGTCGTACCGCTGTCGCTGTCCAACGGCGTGACCGCCGGCCTGTGCTACGTGCTCGGCCTCGTGGTCGGCCTGGTGGGCAACCGGGTCCTGCGCCGCGGTCTGCTGTCGTGGCTGCCGTGGGCGGTGTCCTTCGCGCTCTACCCCGCCTTCCTCTCCTACGGCGGGTGGGGAGGTGGGGCACAGGGGCGGCCGCCGACAGTCGAGATGGTGGTGGCCGCGGCGCTGCTCGGCGTCGGTGTACACGTGCTGGTGGCGCTCCCCGGCCTCGTCCGCGACCACGAAGCCGGCCGCCGGCATCTCCCCCTGCGCCTGGCCCTGGTCGTGGGTGCGCCGCGGCTGCTGGTGCTGACGGTCGTCTACTGCGCACTCGTCATCGGGCTGATCGCGTTGCTCGCGGCCACGACCGGACTGGCCCGATGACCGGCCCGCTGGTCGACGCGTGGTCGGCTCTTTCCCAGCGGGGGGTGCCCGCTAGTGTGTCGCCCGTGAATCTGCGACGGATCCTGGCGGCCGGCACGGTGGGTCTCGTGGCCATCGCCGTCCTCTCCGCCTGCGGTTTCGACTACCCCACCGACCGGATCAGCAACCTGACCGTCGGCACGAACTACCGCGACGGCAACGTGTCGGTGCTCAACGCTGTCGTGGTCTCCACGGCCGGCAACGGCGGCACGCTGATCGCGACGCTGGTCAACAACACCGACCAGCCGCAACAGCTCACCGGGATCACCGGCACGGGCAAGGTCACCTCCGTGGAGGTGACCCCCCTGAGGATCAAGCCCAACGGACTGGTCAACCTCGCCGACCAGGGTGGCTACGCCGTCAGCGGGACCTTCGCGGTGGGCGACGTCCTCGACCTGACGTTCGCCTTCGGTGACGGCACCACCGCCCTGCTCGAGGTCCCCGTGGTCGCCGACGTCGGCGAGTGGGCGGGTCTCGACACCGCCACCCCTTCGGCCTCCGCGAGCGCATCGGCCGGATCATGACCTACACCCTGATCCTGCTCCGGCACGGCGAGAGCACCTGGAACGCCGAGAACCTCTTCACCGGCTGGGTCGACGTCGACCTGTCGGACAAGGGCCGGGCCGAGGCCCTGCGCGGCGGGGAGCAGCTCCGCGACGCGGGCATCCTGCCCGACGTGGTCCACACCTCGCTGCTGCGGCGCGCGATCACGACCGCCAACTCCGCGCTCGACGTAGTCGACCGGCACTGGATCCCGGTCC
>JAHEXO010000052.1:0-4026 GCA_023252065.1 Nocardioides sp.
ACGATCGTCGCCACCGCGCGCGCCGGCGTACCCGCGTGAGCGTCGCGTCCGGTGTCGGGTCGTGGCCCGGCGACGATGCGGAGTCCTACGCCGAGGCCCTGCGGGTGGTGCTCGGCGAGGTCGCCGACCTGCCCTACCTTCCCGAGGTGCCGGGCCGCGGCGCTCCGGCGGCGATGATCGGGCGGACGCTGGCCGCGGTCACCGACCTCGGGTTCGACCTGCAGCCCGCCGGCTGGCGGCTCACCGACGCCCCCGGCATCGACCTGCGCCGGGCCCGCTCGCTGCTGGCCCACGACCTCGACCAGCTCGAGGAGCAGGCGCAGGACCTCAGCGGCACCTTCAAGGTGCAGGTGGCCGGGCCGTGGACGCTGGCCGGCGCCGTCGAGAAACCACGCGGTGACAAGGTGCTCTCCGACCACGGCGCACGGCGTGAGCTCGCCCAGGCCCTGGCCGAGGGCGTGGCGACGCACCTGGCCGACGTACGACGCCGGGTGCCGGCCCAGCGGATCGTCGTCCAGGTCGACGAGCCGGCGCTGCCCGCCGTGCTGGGCGGGCAGGTGCCGACGGCATCGGGATTCGGCCGCCACCGCACCGTCCACCCGCCCGAGGCGTCGGCGGCTCTCGAGAGCGTCCTGGCCGCGGCGGGGGAGGAGCCGTGGGTGCACTGCTGCGCTCCCGGAGCGCCGTGGGGGCTGCTGCGAGGCGCCGGTGCCCACGGGCTGAGCGCCGACCTCTCCGTGCTCGACGCCGACGACCTCGACGCGCTGGCCGAGCACCTCGACTCCGGCGGCCGGGTGGCCCTCGGCCTGGTCCCCTCGCTCGAGCCCGCCACCGCACCCGAGGCCACGGCGCTCACCGAGCGCGTCCTGCGCCTGCTCGACCTGCTGGGCCTCGACCTCGAGACGGTCTCCGAACGGCTCGTGATCACGCCCTCATGCGGCCTGGCCGGCGCGACTCCGCCCTGGGCCCGCCGGGCGACCGACCTGTGCCGCGAGGTCGCCCACAACCTCAGCCCCTCCTCCGGCTCTGTGTGACCGACCCTTCGGGCGACTGCCACCCGTTGAGGCACGGCGTGTCGTGCCCGAGAGGTCGGTGACAGGACGTAGACACGCCCCGGCGTGCAACCTCGGTGCGCCGCCACTGCGTTGGTAGGGCGAGGGGTCCCGACAGGGCCCGAGGACGAGCAAGGACGGCGATGGCCAGACGTGACGGGGAGGCGTTCACCCCTTTCGTGCTGGGGTGCCAGCAGTCGTTGCGGCGGACGGCGTTCTTGATGTGTGGGGACTGGTCGCTGGCCAGCGACTACGTGCAGGACGCGTTGGTCCGGGTGTATCGGCACTGGCCGCGGCTGCGGGGCGAGGCCGAGGCACGGTCGTATGCGCGCAAGGCGGTGGTGAGCGTGGTGATCGACGCCAAGCGGCGCCGGTCGTCGACCGAGCTGCCGGTGGAGCGGGTGTGGGACAGGCCGGGTGTGGACGAGACGTCGTCGAGTGACGACCGTGATCTGTTGACGCGGTGCCTGGCGCAGGTGCCGGCGCGGCAGCGGGCATGCGTGGTACTGCGCTACTACGACGACCTGTCGGTGGCGGAGGTCGCGTCGGTGCTGGGGATCTCCGAGGGGACGGTGAAGTCGCAGACGGCGCGGGGGTTGGAGACGTTGCAAGGGGCGTTCGCCCGGGAGACCGACGACGAGCTGGTCGTGCACGGGGAAGGAGTGAGCGATGCCACGTGATCTGAGTGCCCTGATGGAGAGCGCGGTGGCGTCGGCTCCTCCCGAGAAGCACCTGGCCGGTGACATCACCCGGGCCGCCGAGCGCGCCCAGCGACGTCGTACGACGTGGGTCGCGGCCGGTGCGGCCGCCGTCGTGGCCGTCGTGGCCGGCGTGACGATCGGTGCGACCCAGCACCACCCGACCGAACCCGAGCCGGCGAAGAAGCCCTATCTCCACGATCAGACGGTCGACGCGTCTCAGGTAGTGCCGGCGAGCAGCCTGCCGGACTATCGGTTGGAGCCTTGGACGATCCCGTCGGCTCAAACCCTGGCTCCAGGTCTGTTTCCGAACCCGACCTACCGAGATGTGGACGATCGCGGGCGCCTGCTGGTGGTCCGGCTTGTCGGCCAGCATCGTCGGGCCGACGCCGACGTGCGTCTGTACGACTCTCCTGGAGCGCAGCCGAGCGCTCTGACGGTGCCGCCGTCTCCCGGGGTCAACGGAACCGAACGTATCTACTGGCTGCCGTCGTTCTACGGCCACGACCAGCTGCTCTGGCATGCGTCGGCCCCGATCGTCAAGGGCTCCGAGAACGGCTTCCATCTGACCGATCTGAACGGTGGCCACGATCAGTTCGTTCACGCCTCGTTCCAGGTCGGGAACCTCGGCATCGGGGCGTCGTGGGACGACGTGACCGAGGGGGCCATGTGGATGACGGCGTACAGGAGCGCCGACATCAAGACAGGCACGACCACCTACGACCTCTACCGTGGAACCTTCGCCGGCGAGGCGACGAAAGTGGCTGGTGGCGTGGCGGCGCTGGGTGTCGGTGACGGGATCGCCGGCTGGGTCACCACCGACGGTCGAGTGTTCGTCCAGGACCCCTCGGGTCCACCGAAGCGCGTCGACGTCCCGCTGGGCCGGGGGTGTCAGGTGTCGCCGGCAGGCTGGTTCCAGTCGACCGACGCGTTCGCAGTCGGCCGGTCGGCCATCGCCCTCACCGAGCGCTGCGGCGCCGGCTCGTCTCAGCGCGACGAACTCCTTGCGTTCGACCTGTCTGGCCACCCGCTGGTCCGGGTCACCGGGACGTCATCGTTCAAGCTGGCCTTCGCCGGAGACACGGTGCTGTTCGGGAGCCTGGCCAAACGTGCCGCCGACGTCGGTCTGCTGCGGTACGACCTGTCCACCGGAACGCTGTCCAGTCTCACTACGAAGGCGGGGGCGCGGCCGCTCCAGGATCCGCGAGGTGCCGGCGACTACGTCCTCTGGTACGACGGCTCGGGCGGGCACGTGGCAAAGATCCCGTCCTGACCACCACACTGATCGCCATGGACATCGTCACGCCTACGATCAACGACTACGTGCTCGCCCACTCCGAGCCCGCCGACGAGGTGCTCCGCGACCTCGCCGAGGAGACCCGGCGCGAGCTCGGCGGCCGGGCCGGGATGCAGATCTCGCACGACGAAGGGGAGCTGCTGACCATGCTGGTGCGACTGACCGATGCCCGGGAGGTCGTCGAGGTGGGGACGTTCACCGGCTACTCGTCGATCTGCATCGCGCGCGGGCTGCCGGACGACGGCCACCTCCTGTGCTGCAACGTCAGCGAGGAGTACACCGCGGTGGCGCGGCGCTACTGGGAGCGCGCCGGCGTCGACGACAAGATCGAGCTGCGGATCGCCCCGGCGGTCGAGACGCTGCGGTCGCTGCCGACAGAGCCGTACCTCGACCTCGCGTTCATCGACGCCGACAAGACCGGCTACGCGTCGTACGTCGCGGAGATCCTGCCGCGCTTGCGGCCGGGCGGGCTGATGGTGCTGGACAACATGCTGTGGAGCGGCGAAGTGCTGGATCCCCAGGACGACGACGGTCGCGCCGTGGCGGACCTCAACGACGCGCTGCTCGCCGACGACCGGGTCGACGTCGTCCTGCTGCCGGTGCGCGACGGGGTCAGCCTGGCCCGCAAGCGCTGAGGTCTGCTCGGGCCCGGCTGGATCCTGGAACGACGAACGCCCCCGGAGCCTTTGCTCCGGGGGCGTTGCGTCCTACGACGACCGCGTGGGTCAGCCGACGTGGACCGGCACGTCCTCCGGCAGATCGGTCGCGAGCTCCTCGTGCTTGACGTCGAGGAAGATCCAGACCACGGCCGAGCCGGCCAGCATCATGAAGACGCCCACCAGGAACGCGTGGGTCGCGCCCGTCGGGAAGCCCCCGATGTAGGAGAGGGCCCCGACCAGCTCGGTCGGCGACGTGAGGTGCAGCTTGGTCAGCAGCTGCTGGACCACGGCCGGGTCGAGCTGGGCCACGCCCCTGCCGA
>JAHEXO010000052.1:4036-9066 GCA_023252065.1 Nocardioides sp.
GCGTTGGTGTAGTGGCTGCCGACCGTGGCCAGGGCGGCCAGGCCGAACGCGCCACCGACCTGCTGCATGGTGTTCAGCACGCCCGAGCCGACGCCGGCGTCCTCGGGACGCAGGTGGTGGACGGCGGTCAGGGTCAGCGGCACGAACACCGCGCCCATGCCGAGGGCCATCAGGCAGATGAAGGGCATGATCTCGGTCCAGTAGTTGACCCCTGAGCCGAGCGGCTTGCCCTCGGCGAAGGCGTTCAGCACGTCCTGGCCGCCGTCGGGGACGGTGAGCCGGGAGAACCCGTAGAGCGCGGCCGCCGCCATCAGCGTGCCGACGCCTGCGATGTAGCGGGGGTCGACGTAGTTGATCAGCTTGGACACGATCGTGGCCGCGATGATGATGCAGATGCTGAACGGCAGGAACGCGAAGCCGGCCTTGAGCGGGCTGTAGCCCATGACGTTCTGGATGAACAGGCTGAGGAAGAAGAACATCGAGAACATCGCGGCCGGCAGGAGCATCATCGCCACGAAGCTCGCGGCCCGCGAGCGGTTGGCGAAGACACGGAACGGCAGCAACGGGTGGCGCACCCGGCTCTCGACCACGAAGAACAGCCCCAGCAGGACGACGCCGGCGATCAGGCTGGCGATGGTGATGCCGTCGTGCCACCCGTACGCCGCGTTGCCGGCGCGGGTGAGGCCGTAGACCAGGGCGAGCAGGCCCGAGGTGCCGAGGATGGCTCCGGGGACGTCGAGCCAGCCGTCGTGGCGCTCGGACTCGTTGAGGAAGCGCGGGGCGAGCAGCGCTGCGACCAGCCCGATCGGGACGTTGATCAGGAAGGTCAGGCGCCAGCCGTCCTGCGGGTCGAACATCGAGATGTTCAGGCCGGTCAGCCAGCCACCCAGGATCAGGCCGACCGCCGCACCGGCACCCGACATCGCGGCGTACACCGCGAAGGCCCGGTTGCGGGCGGGACCGGCAGGGAACGTCGTCGTGATCAGGGCGAGCGCCGCCGGCGAGGCGAGCGCGGCACCGAGACCCTGGACGCCTCGGGAGGTCAGCAGCAGGGCCTCGCTCTGGGCGAGGCCGCCGGCCAGCGAGGCGACGGCGAAGATCGAGAGGCCGATCATGAACGTCCGGCGGCGGCCGTAGAGGTCGCCCAGCCGGCCACCGAGCAGCAGGAAGCCGCCGAAGGCCAGGGCGTAGCCGGTCACGATCCAGGTGAGGTTCGTGCCGGACATGTGGAGGTCCCGGCCGATGTAGGGCAGGGCGATGTTGGCGATGGTCGCGTCGAGCACCACCATCAGCTGGGCGATGCAGATCAGCACCAGGGCCCAGCCCAGGTGCTGCTTGCGGCCGGGCACGGTGATCGTGGACTCCTCGGGAGTCTCGACGGGAAGTTGTGGCTCGGTGATCTCGGACATGAGCGTGTCGTTCTTTCTGTGCGGGGCTGGTGGTCGGTCGGGAATGGTCGTGGTGGTCAGTCCTGCGGGCGGCAGGCGGGCAGGATGATCTGGTCGATCGCGCGCTCGATGAGCGGCGGGTCGGGGTGCTGGCCGAGCAGGAACACGCGGTGGAGCACGATCCCGGCCAGCGCGGGAGCGATCAGGTCGAGGTCGAGGTCGTCGCGCACCTCACCGCGGGCGCGGGCCCGCTCGAAGAGCGTGCGCGACACCTGCGCCTTGGGAGCCACGACCTGTGCGCGGAACTCCCGTGCGAACTCGGGGTCGGTGGTGACGGCGGTGATCACCGCGCCGAACGTGCCGGTGGTGTGCTCGTCGGTCAGCCCGCCCATGCCGCAGAAGGCGGTGAGCAGGTCGCTGCGCAGGCTGCCGGTGTCCGGCACCTCCGGGATGCCCTTGGTGCGGGCCAGGGCCTCCACCACGAGCGTGGCCTTGGAGTTCCACCGGCGGTAGAGCGTGGCCTTGGACGCCTTGGCGCGCTGGGCAACGGCGTCCATGGTGAGACGGTCGTAGCCGACCTCGCCGAGCACCTCCAGCGCGGCGTCGAGGATCTCCTGCTCGCGGTCGCCCTCGACCCGGGGACGGGCTGCGGCGGCTGCTTCGGCGGGCGTCATGCGGATCGGTCACCTGTCATTCGGTCGGATGAAACGAAACTGTTTCGTACCAACTGACCGTAGCGCATCGACCAGGGATGGAACAACTCCGTTTCATCGCTGAACCGACGCCGTCCGGAGGATGTTCCCGGACGAAGGAGAAATCTTCGGGCCGGAGCTGTTCAGGTCAGGATCTGGCGCACCCGGTCGAGGGCGAAGGCGTTCCAGCCGTGGACGCCGCGGAGCAGGTAGTGGCCCCGCTCGCCCATGTCGGTGAACGACGCGGTGCTGGCCACCGCCGAGGCCCGGTCGACGTACGCGCGGGTGTCAGAGGCCCGCGTGATCCGGTCGCGGCGGCCGTGACCGGCATGGAGCTGCTTGCCAGCGAGCGCCGACACCGGCTCGCCCTGCGGCAGCCACGGCGCCAGCGCGACGACCCCGCGCACGAGCGGGTCGTCGGCGACCCGGCACGCCGTACGGCCGCCCATCGAGTGACCGACCAGGACCATCGGGAGCTCACCGAGCTGGTGGCGCACCTGCTGCAGAGCCCACCGGGCGTCGGCGATCTTGTCGGCACCGCCGTTCCAGCCGACCGTGCGGTAGCGCAGCTCACGGACCGCGACCGCGTCGTCGTGCACCTGGTGGGCCAGGACCCGCGCCAGGGCGGCGCCACGCTGCCACGACAGGCTGCGCCCGGTGACGCGCTCCCGCGACCGGTCCTTGCCGCCGTGCAGCACGACGAGGACCGCGCGTGGCGTCGCGACGTCGCCGTACGACGACAGCGCCGGGCCGTCGGAGGCGTCGCTGCGCTCGTCGGGCACCTGGGTCTCCACGGAAGGGTTTTCGGAACCGAGGCCGCCCGCGGATGGGGGCGGCCGCGCCGCTGCTGAGTGTCGGCGGTTCTTGGCAGGATAGGCGGCATGGGCGAACCGAAGACCGCGACCCTCGAGGCCAAGGAGCGTCACCGCGAGCTCAGCGAGGAGGTCGACGACGCCCGGTGGCGCTACTACGTCCTCGACCAGCCGACGCTCTCCGACGCCGACTTCGACCACCGGCTGCGCGAGCTCGAGGGGCTCGAGGAGCAGTTCCCCGAGCTGCGCACCCCCGACTCGCCGACGCAGAAGGTCGGCGGTGCGGTCTCCACCGAGTTCACCGCGGTCGACCACCTCCAGCGGATGGAGAGCCTCGACAACGCGTTCTCCTCCGCCGAGCTCGAGGCGTGGCACGCCCGGCTGTCCCGCGACGGCGTCAGCGACCCCGCGCTGCTCTGCGAGCTGAAGGTCGATGGCCTCGCGATCAACCTGCTCTACGAGAAGGGCCGGCTCACCCGCGCACTGACCCGTGGCGACGGCCGCACCGGCGAGGACGTCACGCCCAACGTCCGCACCATCGCCTCCGTGCCCCACCGGCTGACCGCCACCGGCGACCGGCCCGTGCCGGCACTGCTCGAGGTGCGCGGCGAGGTCTTCTTGCCGGTCGCGGCGTTCGAGCGGCTCAACGTCGCGATGGGCGAGGCGGGCAAGCCGGTCTTCGCCAACCCCCGCAACGCCGCCGCGGGGTCGCTGCGCCAGAAGGACCCACGGGTGACCGCCTCGCGCGACCTGGGCATGGTCTGCCACGGCATCGGAGCGCGCGACGGCTTCGACCCGGTCTCGCAGTCGTCGGCCTACGACGCGCTGCGGGCCTGGGGGCTGCCGACCTCCGACCAGGTCGAGGTGCTGGCCTCGCTCGACGAGGTGCAGGCCTACATCGCCCACGTCGGGGAGCACCGCCACACGATCGTCCCCTACGAGATCGACGGTGTCGTGGTCAAGGTCGACGAGGTGAGCCTCCAGCGTCGGCTCGGCTCGACCTCGCGTGCCCCGAGGTGGGCGATCGCGTTCAAGTACCCACCCGAGGAGGTCAACGCCAAGCTGCTCTCGATCGAGGTCAACACCGGTCGCACCGGCCGGGTGACGCCGTTCGGGGTGATGGAGCCGACCAAGGTCGCCGGCTCCACGGTCGAGCGGGCGACCCTCCACAACGCCCACGAGGTCAAGCGCAAGGACGTCCGTCCCGGCGACACCGTGGTGCTGCGCAAGGCCGGCGACGTGATTCCCGAGATCGTGGGGCCGGTCCTGCCGCTGCGGCCCGAGGGGTTGGCCGAGTGGGTGATGCCGACCGAGTGCCCGTCGTGCGGCACGCCCCTGGTCCAGCAGAAGGAGGGGGACAAAGACCTCCGCTGCCCCAACACGAGGGCCTGCCCGGCCCAGCTGCTCGAGCGGGTCTACCACGTCGCGAGCAGGGGAGCCTTCGACATCGAGGGCCTCGGCTCCGAGGCGGCGCACGCACTGCTCGCTGCCGGCGTGCTCACCGACGAGGGTGACGTCTTCGACCTCGACCGCGCGGCGTTGCTGAAGACCGACCTGTTCACCCGGGCACCCAAGAAGGGCGAGGAGGGTCCTCAGCTCAGCGCGAACGGCGAGGGCCTGCTGGCCAACCTCGTCGAGCGCAAGCAGGTGCCGCTGTGGCGGGTGCTGGTGGCGCTGTCGATCCGCCATGTGGGTCCGACGGCGGCCCGGGCGCTGGCCACCGAGTTCGGCTCCATGGAGGCGATCCGGTCGGCCTCCGAGGCCCAGCTCGCCGCGGCGGAGGGGGTCGGTCCGACCATCGCCGAGTCGGTGATCGAGTGGTTCGGCGTCGACTGGCACCGCGCGATCGTCGACACCTGGGCGGCGGCCGGGGTCTCGATGGCCGACGAGCGCGACGCGTCCACGCCCCGCACGCTCGAGGGCCTGACCGTCGTCGTCACCGGGTCGCTCGTCGACTTCTCCCGCGACTCAGCCAAGGAGGCGATCGTGTCTCGCGGCGGCAAGGCCGCGGGCTCGGTCTCGAAGAACACCGACTACGTCGTCGTCGGCGACAACGCCGGCTCCAAGGCCGAGAAGGCCGAGCAGCTCGGCCTGACGATCCTCGATGAAGCCGGCTTCAAGGCGCTGCTCGAGCGAGG
>JAHEXO010000516.1 GCA_023252065.1 Nocardioides sp.
CGACCGAGCCCGCCGAGCCACCGGGTGAGCGGACGCAGGAGCGTCTCGCTCTCGGGAGCGACCGGGGACAGCGCTGTCAGCACCGCCCAGCAGGTCTCGAACGTCGGCACTGCCTCGCGAGGCATCGGTACGGCGATGTCCTCGACGTCGTGGCCGAGGGAGGCGAGGAGCGCCGAGGCGTCGTCGTAGGCACGCAGGCACTCGGGATCCACCGAGGTGTCGGCGATCACCGGCTCGGCGAAGCGGGCGATGCGCAGGCGACCGGGCTCCCGGTCGCAGGCCGCGAGGAACGACGCCGTCGGCGGCGGTGCCCACGACGGGTCGCCGACGCGACGGCCGGCCAGGACGTCGAGCAGGGCCGCGGCGTCACGCACGGTGCGCGCGAGCGTGCCCGACGTGGCCAGGCCGGTGACCTCGCCGTACGTCGGGTAGCCGCTGATCCGGCCTCGAGTCGGCTTCAGCCCGACCAGCCCGCAGCACGAGGCCGGGATGCGGATCGAGCCGCCGCCGTCGGACCCCTGCGCCACCGGCACCAGCCCGGCGGCCACGGCCGCGGCCGCGCCGCCCGATGACCCGCCCGCCATCCGGGTCCGGTCCCACGGCGTCACCGCGGGCGGTGCGACGTCGGGCTCGGTGTAGCACGGCGAGCCGAACTCGGGGGTGTTGGTCTTGCCGAGGCTGACCATCCCGGCCGCCTCGATCGCGAGCGTCACCGCGTCGGAGACCGTCGGCACGTAGTCGGCGTAGACCGCGGAGCCGAAGGTGGTCCGGACGCCCGCGGTCAGGTTCAGGTCCTTGATCGCGGTCGGGACGCCGAAGAGCGGCCCGGCGTCGTCGGGGCGGGCCGGCAGGGCCGTGGCCTGCACCAGTGCGAGCTCGGGGGTGCGGGTCACGAAGGCGCCGACCTCGTCGGCCCGCGCGAGGTAATGGGCCGCGAGCTCGCGCGGCGACACCTCGCCCCGGCGTACGGCGTCACCCTGCTCGACCGCGGTCAGGTCGTGGAGCTCGCTCACCCGCCCGACGCTAGCCGGTCGTGCGCCCCCTCAGGCGCGAAGCCGGCGCAGCCCGAAGGTGAGACCGTCGAGGAGCGCCTCCCACGAGGCCTCGACGACGTTGTGCCCCACGCCGACGGTGACCCATGACGACCCGCCGTCGGAGGTCTCGATCAGGACGCGGGTGATCGCGTCGGTGCCGTGCCCCTGGTCGAGGATCCGCACCTTGTAGTCGATCAGCTGGAACTTCGCGACCTCGGGGAACGCCCGCACCAGGGCCTGGCGCAGCGCCTGGTCGAGGGCGTTGACCGGGCCGTTGCCCTCGCCGGTCTCGACGTAGCGCACGCCCTCGGCGACGAGCTTCACGGTCGCCTCCGAGACCGCCTCCTCGCCGGGCCGCGAGTGGGCGAGGGTCTCGGTGATCACCCGCCACGACTCGACGGTGAGGTAGGACGGACGCCGGCCGTCGACCTCCTCGGCCAGCAGCAGCTCGAATGACGCGTCGGCGGCCTCGAAGGTGTAGCCCCGCGCCTCCATCTCCTTGACCCGCGCGGTGACCCGGTCGACCAGGTCGCGGTCGCCCGAGAGGTCGTAGCCGAGCTCACGACCCTTGAGCTCGATCGAGGCACGGCCCGCCATGTCGCTGACCAGCAGCCGCATGTCGTTGCCGACGCCCTTCGGGTCCATGTGCTGGTAGAGGTCGGGGTCGACCTTGATCGCGCTGGCGTGCAGGCCGGCCTTGTGCGCGAACGCCGAGGCGCCGACGTAGGGCTGGCGCGAGGCGGGCGGCACGTTGGTGACCTCGGCGACCGCGTGCGCGATCCGGGTGGCCTCCGCCAGCAGTCCCTGGGGCAGCACCTGCTGGTCGAGCTTGAGCTGGAGGTTGGCCACGACGGCGATGAGGTCGGCGTTGCCGGTGCGCTCGCCGTAGCCGTTGATCGTGCCCTGCACGTGGGTCGCACCGGCCTCGACCGCCGCGAGCGTGTTGGCCACCGCGCAGCCGGTGTCGTTGTGGCAGTGGATGCCGACCCGACCTGAGGTGGTCGAGACGACGTCGTGCACGACCTCGGCGACCCAGCCCGGGAGCATGCCGCCGTTGGTGTCGCAGAGCGCGGCCACGTCGGCCCCCGCGTCGTACGCCGTGCGCAGCACCTCGAGGGCATAGTCGCGGTCTGCGCGGTAACCGTCGAAGAAGTGCTCGGCGTCGAGGAACACCTGCTGTCCCTCGGCGACGAGGTGGGCGACGGTGTCGTGGACCATCGCGAGGTTCTCGGCCAGGGTCGTCCGCAGGGCGAGCTCGACGTGACGAGGGTGCGACTTGGCCACCAGCGTGACCACCGCGGCGCCGCTGTCACGCAGGGCGGCGACCAGGGGATCGTCCTCGGCCCGTACGCCGGCCCGCCGGGTCGCCCCGAACGCGGTGAGCCGCGCGTGGCGCAGGTCGAGCTCGTCGCGGGCCCGGGCGAAGAACTCGGCGTCCTTGGGGTTGGAGCCGGGCCAGCCGCCCTCGATGAACCCGACCCCCAGCTCGTCGAGCTGGCGCGCGATGGTCAGCTTGTCGGCCACGGAGAGGTTGAGCCCCTCCTGCTGCGCACCGTCGCGCAGCGTGGTGTCGTAGACGTGGAACGCGCCCTGCAGGTCCATCGGGTGTGCCGTCCTGTGCTGGTGGGTCTGTGCTCGTGCTGTGAGCGGCAAACAAAAAGACCCCCCGTCGGGACGAGAGGTCTGCGCGCCGGGGAAGTGCCGGCGCGCTAGGTGATGATGATGCGGGTGCTGCTCACGCTCTTCATCGTGCCAGACGTCTCCCACCTCGGCCGCGTGATCTCACCATCCGGAGCCGGAGCGGTCACCGCCCGACCATCGGCGGACGCGAGAACGGCGACCACCCGACGCTGAGGCTGGCCTGGTGGCCCAGGAACCCTGCCGTCGCGACCAGC
>JAHEXO010000517.1 GCA_023252065.1 Nocardioides sp.
TGGTGCTGCAGCCAGGAGCGGACCGCCCGCACCTGGTGCCGGAAGTTCTCCAGCTCGGCCGTCTCCGCGACCCGGCGCCCGAGGCTGCCCTCCTCGAAGTCGTCGACGCTCCACGAGAGGCGGGTGTCGCGCAAGCGCCACCAGCTCTCACGGGTGTCGCGGGCCAGCTCCGGTGCGGGCTCGACCAGTCCCTGGCGGTGGAGCACCTTGAGGTGGTGGCTGACCGAGCCGACCGCCAGCTCGGTATGCGCCGCGAGCTGCCCGACGTTGGCCGGCCCCTCGAGCGCGAGGAGCTCGCACAGCCAGCGCCGGATCGGGTGGTGGTAGGCGACGAGGAGGTCGGCCAGACCAGGGGCGTTGTCCGGGACGGAGTCCAGGTGACGCTCCGCGGCGCTACGACGAGGCATGGCACCACCCTCGCGCGCCGGTCCGACGTCGTACAAGGAGTCTTGTATAAGTCTCCCCGCTGCACAGCCGGCCGATGGCGTCAACTCAGGTTGACGGGCAGCCGTCGTCAACGTAGATTGACGCTATGAGGACCGCGGTGGACGCCGACGACGGGGGAGAGGGGCCGGTCGCCCAGCTGGCCCGGATCGCCGAGGCCAAGCGGGAGCTCGGCTGCGACGAGGAGGTCGCCGTACGACGTGCCCGCGCCGCCGGCTTGAGCTGGGCGGAGATCGGCACGCTGCTGGGCGTCAGCAAGCAGGCGATGCACCAGCGTTACGGCCGGCGCACCTGACCCACCGGCTGCCACCATCGAGTCGACGTCAGGGCACGCTCACCCCGTGGATGGTCACCGACCCGAGGGTCGGGTCGAGCTCGGTCGCCTGGTCGACGCCAGCCGGGGCGATCACGTCCATCACCTTGGGGGCGGTGCTCGGGTCGATCGAGCAGATCGGCGAGGTGCCGCCGGTCGCGCACAGCCCGAACTGGTACTCCTGCGGGGTGGTCTGGAAGCCGCGCGCCTGGTCGCCGGAGAACCCGTCCTGGCCGTGCAGGGTGACCGCGAAGGTCCACCCGGGCCCGGGGGTCCCGAACTGGGCGACCGGCAGCGCGATCGTGATCGTCCTGGTCTCCGGCGAGGCGACGACGGCGGTGGGGCTGCCGACCGCGTGCCCGTCGGCGTCCTGCCAGACCGGGGCCGCAAAGCCCTGCACCTCGAGCCGCTGGCTCCATGCCGAGTCGTCCGCGAGCGAGAAGTGACGGCTCGCGAACGGCGGCTCGGTGCTGTATGACGCGGCGCCGGGCTGGCGGACGAACACGTCGAGCAGCTGGGCGCCGTCGGGCAGGCCGAAGGTGTCGGACAGGTCGCGCAGTGTGGTCCGGAGGTAGACGGTGTCGCCCTGCTGGAGGACCTGGAACCTGGTGAGGTCGAAGGCCCCGTCGTGGAAGTTCGACGAGGTCGGGTACTGGAACGTGCCCGGGCCGTGGTCGTCGCCCGTCGGGTCGGTGACGTCGAGGATCGACGTGCCGCCCACCAGGTCGCCGACCACGTCGACCCGGGCGACGCCCGTGCCGGAAGCGGTGGTCGCTGCGGCGGTGACCCGGTCGGAGCCGAACACGGCGTCGACGTGGGCTGTCCACGATCCGTCGCTGCCGGCCGCGGTGGTGTCGATCGACGACCCCGGGCTGTCGTTGCCGACCAGGCTCACGTCGACGGTCGCCCCGGGTGTGGTGGTGCCGGTGACGGTCGTGGTGCCGGACACGGTGTCACCCGAGTGGGGCGTGTCGATCGTGACCGGGACCGCCTCGGGAGGCGTGTGGTCGACGTAGCGCGACGGGGTCAGGTCGGGTCGGTCGACGATGTGTCCGGTCTGGAGGTCGACCAGCAGCCGCACGAGCTGGGCCTGGGCCCAGGTCAGGGGTGAGGCGGAGCCGGCCGGCTGTCCGTTGCGGAAGCCGATCGAGGCGGTCCGCGGGTCGGTGCCGTACGGCGAGGCGGCGAGGTCGGGGTTCTCCCAGACCTGCTCGGGCACCAGCCCGACACCCGCTGCGGAGTCGAGCATGAACCCGAGCTGGCTGCGGGCGGTCGCCGCGTCGCCGGTCGCCAGAGCGGTCTCGGCCCGCTCGCCGGAGAGCACCGGCCAGAGGTGACCGGACCCGGTATCGGTGGTCGGCCAGGGCTGGCCGTCGAGCGGGCACGAGGTGGCGTCGGGGGTCCAGCAGTCGCCGTAGCCGTCCTCGCTGCCGGCGGCGCCGGTGCCGTAGCGGTAGTAGCCGGTGCCGGTGGGCGTCGTCCGCGCGATCGTGTGGTCGACGACCGAGAGCGAGCGCTGCACGTCGCCGTCGGTGGCCGGCAGCTCGCCGAGCCGGACCAGCTCCTGGAAGCCGCCGTCGACGACGTCGCGCTGGTCGGCGTTGATGCTGCCGTTGCCGAGCCCGTAGGAGACCGCCGAGTCGGGGGCGCCGTTCTTGGTCAACCGGGTGAAGTAGGGCTTCGGGCTGTAGGAGCCCGTGCTGGTGACGGTCTGCTGCTTCACCGTGCGCTGGAAGTCGTCGGCCACCGCCTGGTAGGTGCGGGCGTGGGCGTCGTCGCCCTGCACGTGGGCGATGTGCGCCGCCGCGGTGAGGCCCGCGATCTCGGCCGCGATGGTGGAGGGCGAGTAGCCGCCCTGCTCCTCCCAGCGCTCGTTGCCGAACGACGGCCCGTGGGAGACCAGGTAGTCGGCCGCCGGTCGCACGTGGTCGGTGTAGAGGGCGTGGTCGGAGGAGAGGCCGGTGAGATAGGCCATCAGGATCGGGTACGCCGTCTCGTCGAGCTGGACGCCGCCGGTGTCGGGGGCGGACTCGCCGTTGAGCAAGGAGTTGCGCGGCATGTTGCCGGCCGCCGTCTGCTGCCGGTCGAAGAGGAACCGCGTGGCAGCGCGGGCGGTCGAGGCGTCGCCGACGGCGAGCATCCCGGTCACCACCTCGTAGAGGTCACGGGA
>JAHEXO010000518.1 GCA_023252065.1 Nocardioides sp.
CCGCCCAGGTGCTCGACGCGCTCACCAGCAACCCGGACGTGTGGGCCAGGACAGCACTCTTCCTCACCTTCGACGAGAACGACGGGTTCTTCGACCACGTGGTCCCGCCGTACCCCAGTGTCGGTGCCCTGAAGGGTGCCGCGACGGTGTCGACCCGCCATGAGCTCTACACCGGCTCGAGCGGCGCGCCCGGGCCGTACGGACTCGGCGTCCGGGTGCCGATGACGGTCATCTCCCCCTGGAGCACCGGCGGCTGGGTGTGCTCGGAGGTCTTCGACCACACCTCGATCATCCGGTTCATGGAGCGACGCTTCGGCGTGCGGGAGCCTCACATCACGCCCTGGCGGCGGGCCGTCTGTGGCGACCTCACCTCCGCGTTCGACTTCTCCAGGTCGGCGACCGCAGCGCCGACCTTGCCCAGCACCACCGCCTACCAGCCGCCGGACGCCTCCCGTCATCCCGACTACGTGCCCTCGCCTCCCACGCGGCAGCGGGTGCCGAAGCAGGAGCCGGGCGTCCGCCCTTCGCGGCCACTGGGTTACCGCCTCCACGTCAAGCTGCACGTGAAGCCGTCCGGCCTGACCTTCACGATGGTCAACGGTGGCCGGCTGGGCGCCCAGCTCCAGGCTCGGTCCACCGACGTGGCCGGTGCGCCGCTGAGCTACACGGTGGGCGCGGGTCACACCCTCGAGCGCACCCTGCGCGTCAAGGGCCGCTACGACGTGAGCTTCCACGGCCCGCACGGCTTCTTCCGGCGGTTCGCCGGGTCCACCACCGCTCCCCTGCTGGAGGTGCACGCCGACCGCGACGGCGACCGGCTCGTGCTGCACCTCTACAACCACAGCGCCGAGACCGTGCGCGCGCACGTGGCGGACGCCTATGCCGCCGACCACACCGTGCGCGTGCCGTCGCGCCGGAGCCGCACGGTGCGCCTCGGCCTGGCCGCCACCCACGGTTGGTACGACGCGCTGGTCACGGTCGTGGGGCACTCCGGCTTCGCTCGGGCGCTGGCCGGACGCATCGAGACGGGACGTCCCAGCACCAGCGATCCCCAGCTCGGCCGCTGACGGCCGGCGGTCGACGCGGGACTAGCATTCTGTCGTGAGTGACCCCGAGTTCCGCTACTCCGACCTGCTCCCGATCGGCGCCGACGACACGCCGTACCGCCTGATCACGAGCGAGGGTGTCTCGACCTTCGAGGCCGGTGGACGTACCTTCCTGTCCGTCGAGCCCTCCGCGTTGCGACTCCTGACCGCCGAGGCGATGCACGACATCGCCCACTACCTCCGGCCCGCGCACCTCGCCCAGCTGCGCAGGATCATCGACGACCCGGAGTCGAGCGGCAACGACCGCTTCGTCGCCCTCGACCTGCTCAAGAACGTCAACATCAGCGCCGGCGGGGTGCTGCCGATGTGCCAGGACACCGGCACCGCCATCGTGATGGGCAAGAAGTCCGAGGGCGTGGTCACCGGCATCGACGACGGCGAGGCGATCAGCCAGGGCGTCTACGACGCCTACACCACGCTCAACCTGCGCTACTCCCAGCTCGCGCCCCTGACGATGTGGGAGGAGAAGAACACCGGCACCAACCTGCCGGCGCAGATCGAGATCTACTCCACGCCGGACCACGACGGGATGCCCGAGTACAAGTTCCTCTTCATGGCCAAGGGAGGCGGCTCGGCGAACAAGTCGTTCCTCTTCCAGGAGACCAAGGCCGTCTTGAACCCGACGCGGATGCTGAGCTTCCTCGACGAGAAGATCCGCTCGCTCGGCACCGCCGCGTGCCCGCCGTACCACCTGGCCGTGGTCATCGGCGGCACCTCCGCCGAGTACGCCCTCAAGACCGCGAAGTACGCCTCCGCGCACTACCTCGACCACCTGCCGACGTCCGGATCCCTGTCGGCGCACGGGTTCCGCGACCTGGAGCTCGAGGAGGAGGTCTTCAAGCTCACTCAAGGTTTCGGGATCGGCGCGCAGTTCGGCGGCAAGTACTTCTGCCACGACGTGCGAGTCATCCGGCTGCCCCGCCACGGCGCGTCGTGCCCGGTGGCGATCGCGGTGTCCTGCTCGGCCGACCGGCAGGCGCTGGGCAAGATCACGCCCGACGGCGTGTTCCTCGAGCAGCTCGAGACCGACCCGGCGAAGTACCTGCCCGACACCACCGACGAGCACCTCGACGACGACGTCGTGCACATCGACCTCAACCGGCCGATGGCCGAGGTCCTGGCCGAGCTCACGAAGTACCCCGTCAAGACGCGGCTCTCGCTCAACGGCCCGTTGGTCGTGGCCCGCGACATCGCACACGCCAAGCTCAAGGAGCGGCTCGACGCGGGCGAGGAGATGCCGTCGTACCTGCGCGACATGGCGGTCTACTACGCCGGCCCGGCCAAGACCCCGGAGGGCTACGCGAGCGGCTCGTTCGGGCCGACGACCGCCGGCCGGATGGACTCCTACGTCGAGCAGTTCCAGGCCGCCGGCGGGTCGCTGGTGATGCTGGCCAAGGGCAACCGGTCGAAGGTCGTGACCGACGCGTGTGCCGCGCACGGCGGCTTCTACCTCGGCTCCATCGGCGGCCCCGCGGCCCGGCTCGCGCAGGACTGCATCAAGTCCGTCGAGGTGCTGGAGTATCCCGAGCTCGGCATGGAGGCCGTCTGGAAGATCGAGGTCGAGGACTTCCCGGCCTTCATCGTCGTCGACGACAAAGGCAACGACTTCTTCACCGACCCCTCCGGCGCCGTGACCGTGCCGCTGACCGGCATCCGCGTCCGGTCGGCCCAGTAGGCGCTTCACCGGATGGTTGCGGGACGCCCGCAGAACGTGCTCCTCAACCATCGGTCGCAGCCGAGCCTCGCTGGTTGAGGAGGGCGTTCAACGCCCGTCTCGAAACCCGCGAGCCGCCCCGCCTCCCGGCCCAGCCGGCG
>JAHEXO010000519.1 GCA_023252065.1 Nocardioides sp.
CCCCCGGACGCGACGGGCTCGGGGCGGCCCAGCTCGACGAGATCGTCGGCCTGGTCGATGCGGCGCAGGGCCGCACGCTGGGGCTTTTCAGCTCGCGCCGCGCGGCAGAGACCGCGGCCGAAGCGGTGCGCGAGCGCCTGCCCCACCTGACCACGCTGGCCCAGGGCGACGCCCAGCTGCCCGAGCTGGCCCGGCAGTTCGTGGGCGACCCCCACACCTGCCTGTTCGGCACCCTCAGCCTCTGGCAGGGCCTCGACGTCCCGGGCGAGACCTGCCAGCTGGTGCTGATCGACCGCATCCCGTTCCCGCGGCCCGACGACCCGCTGATGAGCGCCCGCCAGCGCGCGGCCGACCGTGAGGGCGGCAACGGCTTCATGCAGGTCGCCGCCACCCACGCCGCGCTCCTGCTGGCCCAGGGCTCCGGTCGCCTGATCCGCACCACCACCGACCGCGGGGTGGTCGCCGTCCTCGACCCGCGGCTGGCCACGGCCCGCTACGGCGGCTTCCTGCGGGCCAGCCTGCCGCCCATGTGGACGACCTACGACGGCGCACTCGTGCGTGAGGCGCTGGCCCGGCTGGCCGCTCCCGCCGACGCCTGATCAGGCTCCGGGGTCGTCCCGCTCGTCGGCCGACGATCGGCGGGCCGCCCGCAGGGCCGCGGCCTCCCACGAGGTCGGGATCTGGTCGTCACCCGGGATCTCCACGGACTTCGCGCCCGAGCGCTGGTCCGGCGCCATCATCAGCTGGTCGCGGAAGCGGATCCGCACCCGCGTGACGGCCCGCTGGTCGGCGAACCACGGGTCGACCAGCCACATCGCCAAGATCACCAGGGCCCAGCCGACGAGGACGTCGAGGATCCAGTGGTTGCCGGTGCCGACCACGACCAGCGCGGTGGTGACGGCGTAGACCCAGGCCAGCCCGCGCAGCCACAGGTTGCTGCTGTTGCGGCGGACGACCAGGGCCACCCACAGCGCCCAGCCGGCGTGCAGGCTCGGGAAGGCGGCCAGCTGGTTGGTCAGGTCTCCCATCCCCTTGGGCGCGGAGGCCTCGGCGCCCCACCACCCCGCACCGGAGTGCAGGCTGAGGACGTCGACGTACCCGCCGGACATCCGCGGCGGCGCGGTCGGCAGCAGCAGGTAGCAGGCGAGAGCGATCAGCGAGGCGACGACGAGCGCCCAGCGCGCGGGCGTGTAGTGGGCTGGGCCGCGTCGGTAGAGCCAGACCAGCACCACCAGGGTCACCACGTAGTGCGCCGCGGCGTACCAGTAGCAGGCCGGCACCGCAGCCCAGGCATGGGCCACGAACCACTGGTTGATCGCGTGCTCCCAGTTGAGCTGCAGCACCCGCTCGAGGTGGTGCAGGTCGAGCGCGCGGTCCTGGGCCGGCCCTAGGTCGTCCTCCGCGAAGGTGCGGGTGACGCAGTAGAAGAGGTAGAGCGCTCCGATCAGGGCGATCTCACGCACACCACGACGCCCGGGAAGCTTTCCCCAGGCGTGAGTGGTGGTCTCGGATCGCAGGCTCATTCACAACATCTTCTCAGCGGACGCAAAGGGTTTCCATCGTCCTGACGATGGGTCAACCCCTGGCCGACCCCTGGGATTCCCCCGACCCGCAGCGGCCGTTGGCCTAGGAGGCGAGGCCGTTGGTTGAGGAGGGCGCCCTGGCGCCCGTCTCGAAACCAGGCCGTCGTGCAGGCCCTGCCCTCAGAGCCGACGCAGGACCGCGGTGACCTTGCCGAGGATCGTGGCGTGGGTGCCGTCGATCGGGCTGTACGACGGGTTGTGCGGCAGCAGCCACACGTGGCCGTCCTTGCGCTGGAAGGTCTTGACCGTGGCCTCGCCGTCGAGGAGCGCGGCGACGATCTCGCCATTCTCGGCTGTCTGCTCCTGCCGCACCACGACGTAGTCGCCGTCGCAGATCGCCGCCTCGATCATCGAGTCGCCGCGCACCTCGAGCAGGAACAGCGTGCCCTCGCCGACCAGCTGCTTGGGCAGGGGGAACACGTCCTCGAGCGTCTCCTCGGCAAGGATCGGCCCACCGGCGGCGATCCGCCCGACCATCGGCACGTAGGTCGCGGCCGGCAGGGCGTCGCCCACGCCCGTCTCGTCGTACGACGGCTCGGGGTCGGCGGTCGACCCCATCGAACGCCGGGCCGCCAGCACCTCGGGCAGGAACACCTCGAGAGCCCGCGGGCGGTTGGGGTCACGCTTGAGGAAGCCCTTCTCCTCCAGCACCCGCAGCTGGTGGGCGACGCTCGAGCTGCTGGTCAGGCCGACGGCCTGGCCGATCTCGCGCATGCTGGGCGGGTAGCCGCGCTTCTCGATGGAGTCCTTGATCGAGACCAGCACCTTGGTCTGACGCGGCGTGAGGCCGGTGGCATCGGGCGGGCCGTCGGGCAGCTCGCTGACCTTGCGGGTGCTCTTGCTCGAAGCGGGGGTCATGGACCGAACCGTACGGCGACCGCCGCCCCGGAATCAAACACCTGTTCGAACGGGCGTGTCGGCGGTCTTCCTGACCTTCGCCTCATGACCAGGTCCGGGAAGTTCTGCTTGACTCCCGATCCATGGAGAGCTGTGTGGTGACCGGCGGAGCACGGGGGATCGGGCGCGGGATCGCCGAGCGGATGGTGGCGCGTGGCTACGCCGTGGTCGTCACCGACCTCGACGGCGAGGGCGCGCGTCGTACCGCGGAGGAGATCGGCGCAGCGGTCGGGCTCGAGCAGGACGTCCGCGACCCGGCCTCGCACCGCTTCGTCGCGACCACGGCTGCCGACCACGGACGGCTCGCCGTGTGGGTCAACAACGCGGGCGTGGGTGACGACGGACGGCTGGCCGAGCTCACCGACGAGCAGGTACGACGACTGGTCGAGGTCAACCTGCTCGGTTACCTGTGGGGGATGCGTGCGG
>JAHEXO010000520.1 GCA_023252065.1 Nocardioides sp.
GAAGCCGCGGACGACCGGGTAGCTGAGGTAGAGCACCGCCTCCAGCCCCGCCCCGACCGCCCACATCCGCCGCGCGCCGTACCGGTCGGACAGCCGGCCCATCGGCACCGAGAGCGCGAGGGCCACGACGCCGGTCACCGAGAGCCCGAGGCCGACCTGGGCGGCGCTGAGCCCGACGATCTGGGTGAAGTACACCGCGTTGCCGGTGGTGAAGACGCCGTCGCCGAGCGCGTAGAGGATCGACTGCAGCGAGAGCCGACGCGCGACGGGGTCGTCGGGCAGGAGCCGCTGCATCCGAGAGAGCATGCGGGCGATTGAACCAGCACCACTAGCGTTCGTCGCATGGGTTTGCTGCGACTCACCGGCGACGTCCTGCGCGACGTCGAGGCTGTCGAGGCGTGGCTCGCTGCCGACGCGCCGGGTGCGGTCGCGGTCGCGACCTCGGGCTCCTCGGGTGATCCCAAGCTGGTCGCCCTGTCGCGGGAGGCCGTGCTCGCGTCGGCCGCCGCCTCGGCTGCCCGGGTCGGAGGGTCGGGGCCGTGGCTGCTCACGCTCCCGTCGTCGTACGTCGCCGGGCTCAACGTCGTCGTCCGGTCGCTCGTGGCCGGGCACCTGCCGGTCGTGCTCGGTGACCGTGCTCCGTCGGCGGCGGCGGTCGAGGGGGGCTTCGTCTCCGTCGTCCCCACCCAGCTGCACCGGTGGCTGGCCTCGCTCGCGGACGCCGCCGCGCTCGCGTCGTTCGACACGGTGCTGGTCGGCGGCGGCCCGGTCGACCCGGTTCTGCGCGAACGTGCCGCCGAGGCAGGAGTGCGGTTGGTCGCGACCTACGGCATGGCGGAGACGTGCGGCGGCTGCGTCTACGACGGTCTGCCGCTGGACGGCGTCGGGCTCGCCCTGGCCGCCGACGGACGGATCCGGCTCAGTGGGCCGGTGCTGTTCGACGGCTACGTCGACGACCCGGCCGCGACCGACGAGGTGCTGGTGGACGGGTGGTTCGTGACCTCGGACGCCGGGCGGCTCGACGAGGACGGTCGGCTCCGCGTGCTGGGACGGGTCGACGACATGGTGGTCAGCGGCGGCGTGAACGTGCCGGCCGCGGCGGTCGCCGCGCGGCTGCGCGAGCACCCGGAGCTGGCCGAGGCCGAGGTGGTCGGGCTGCCCGACGCCGAGTGGGGCAACCGCGTGGTCGCGGTCGTGGAGGGCGCGCTCTCGCTGGACGCCGCTCGCGACTGGGTGGGCGAGGTGCACCCGCGGGCCTGGGCGCCGCGGGAGGTCGTCGTGGTCGACCGGCTGCCGATGCTCGACAACGGCAAGGTCGACCGGCTCGCGGTGCGGTCGCTCGCGGAGGCGGCGTCGTGAATGTGTTCTCGATCCCGATGACGACGCGCTTCCGTGGGATCACCGTGCGCGAGGGCGTGCTGCTCGAGGGGGAGGCGGGGTGGGGCGAGTGGAGCCCGTTCCTCGACTACTCCCCGGCCGAGTCCGAGCCGTGGCTGCGGTGCGCGGAGGAGGCGGCCGCGGGGGACTGGCCCGCTGCTCTGCGCTCGTCGATCCCCGTCAACGCCACGGTGCCCGTCGTACCGCCCGAGAAGGCCCACGCGATCGTCGCCGCCTCCGGGTGCGCGACGGCGAAGGTCAAGGTCGCCGACCCCGGTACGCCGCTGACCGCCGACCTCGAGCGGGTCGCGGCGGTCCGCGACGCCCTCGGCCCCGCGGGGCGGATCCGGGTCGACGCCAACGGCGCGTGGTCGGTCGACGAGGCGGTGGCCGCGCTGCGCGAGCTCGACCGGGCAGCGGGCGGCCTGGAGTACGCCGAGCAGCCGTGCGCCGCTGTCGAGGACCTCGCCCTCGTGAGGCGCCGGGTCGACGTCCCGATCGCGGCCGACGAGTCGATCCGCCGGGCCGAGGACCCCTACCGCGTGCGTGACCTGGAGGCGGCCGACATCGCCGTGCTCAAGGTGCAGCCGCTGGGCGGCGTCCGGGCCTGTCTGCGGATCGCCGAGGACATCGGGCTGCCGGTCGTCGTCTCCTCGGCGCTCGAGACGTCGGTCGGGCTGGCGGCGGGGCTGGCCCTCGCGGCCGCACTGCCCTCGCTGGACCACGCGTGTGGGCTGGCGACGCTCGCCCTGCTCACCGGCGACGTGACCCGCGGCTTGCTGGTCCCGGTCGACGGGATGCTGCCGGTGCGGGTCCCCGCGGTCGACCTGTCGTTGCTCGACGCGGTCGCTGCGGCGCCCGACCGGGTCGCCTGGTGGGAGGAGCGGATGGCCGCCGTGCGCGCCGTACGGAAGGATCGGCGGCCGTGACCTCCTCCACCGACCTCGCTCGCGCCGTGGTCGGCGGCCTCGTCGAGATCGGCGTCCGGGAGATCGTGCTGGCGCCCGGCTCGCGCAACGCGCCCCTCGCCTTCGCGGCGTACGACGCGGCCGAGGCCGGCGGGGTCCGGCTCCACACCCGGATCGACGAGCGGTCGGCCGGCTTCCTCGCCCTCGGGCTGACCAAGAGCGGGTCGCGGGCGGCGGCGATCTGCACCTCGGGCACGGCCGTCGCCAACCTCCACCCGGCGATCCTCGAGGCCGCGCATGCCGGCGTACCCCTTGTCGCGGTCACTGCCGACCGACCCGCCCGCCTCCGCGGCACCGGCGCCAACCAGACCACCGACCAGGTCGGCCTCTTCGGCCCGCTCGTCCCCACCCACGACCTCTCGGTAGTCCGTGACGTAAATCAGGTCGCCGGCTCGGGCCGGGCTGACGAACGTCACGGACTACCGCTCCATCTCAACCTCCAGCTGGACGAGCCGCTGGTGCCGAGCGACCGATGGGTGGATGCGCCGACGCACGGAGTGGAACGGCGCCGGGGGCCGTTCCTGGGCGGCGACGTGGAGCGGGCGCCGATCCCGCTGGGG
>JAHEXO010000521.1 GCA_023252065.1 Nocardioides sp.
GCCGCGACCGAGGCCGTCCTGGTCTCGCAGGTCAGGCACAGCGTCCCGGATGGTTCGAGGCTGAGCCATGACTACCTCGCGGCTGCGCGCGGACTCGAGTACGCACTCGTGAGAATCAAGGGGAAGCTGTACGGCGAGGCGCACCTGATCTACCTCACCTGGCCGTCGCTGTGGGCTGATGCGCGTGACCGGCTCGACGACCACAACCGGGTGGAGACCCACCTCGTCGAGGAGCTACGCCGCCACGGTGACCCGGCAACGGTCGACGCCCTGGCAGGGCGGATGTTCGACGTCGAGACGCACGGGCCGACGCGTCCGCATCCCAGAACGCCGCACACCGGCCTCCTGGGCTCGGTGGCGCGGAAGATGTGGGCACTGGCCGACCGGTTCTGGGACGCCGCCGAAGGCCGCGTGATCCCGGAGCCCGTCCACCCACGCGCCCGCCGACACGACAGTCTTCTCGCCCAGTACCTCGTCGCCGACCCCCACTTCGACGCGTCGGCCACGATCGTGACGCACCGCAGGCGACCCCACCCGAAGATCGAGTGACG
Source organism: Nocardioides sp. (assembly GCA_023252065.1). Next base: position 552 of record JAHEXO010000521.1, read on the forward strand.
TCCTGGCTCAGGCCACCGGACTCAGCGCGAGGCCGGCGGGCGGAGGACCAGGTCACGCGGCCCTGGAGCCGGACGGTCAGGTGCCCTAGCCCCTTTGGGTGGTCATGGGACTAGCTGGCCCCTGTTTCCACGTGGCCGCCAGATCGCTGGGCGACCATGGTCGTGCCACCCGACCGGGTTGGCACGCATCAGCTGTCACGGGGGTTCTCGACGGCGATGCGGGGGGAACCGAACCGGGAATCAACCGCCACATGCCTGTTACGCGTCATCGCCCACATCGCGCGACTAGTCCGACCCAGCGCGCGCGGTAGAGCCTCATGTCCCGACGGTTCCGGCCCGCGGTGCGGGCGCACCTCCGCTTCTCCGCCGACCTGAGCGGCGGCGTCATCGGCGGCGTCACGGCGTGCCTCCTGGTGGCCACGTCGGCGTCAGCCTCGACGGGCCGCGCCGTACCCATGATGGGCAGGGCCTCGGCCACGTCGGTGCTCGCGCTCGCCGGCGGCCCGATGTCGGCCGAAGGTCACCATCCGCTGCTGGGGCAGCGCGCCCCGGAACGGCCGAAGACCGGCCAGAGGCACGGAGCCGACAGGTCGAGCGGCGCCTCGCACGGTGCGACCCCGCACGGCACGGACACCAGCGGTGGGGACGGCAGCGCCACCGATCGAGACCGCGCGCTCGCCGCCACCTGGCAGGTCGATCCGACGCTTCTGCAGCCACACGCCGGAGACAGCGCTGCGACCTTTGACGCCCGCGCCGAGCTCGCGAGAGTGTCCGCCCACCTTCAGGTCGTGATGGGTCGCTACCACGCCGCCGGGGCGGCCGCTCGGCACGCGGCTGCCGACGCAGCCGAGGCCCGCGTCGAGCTCGAGCGGGCGCGCACGGACGCTGCGGCAGCCCATCGCGTCTACGTGCGAGACCATCGGCTCCTGGTGCAGATGGTCGTGACCAGCTACGAGCAGGGCCCCGTCACCTCGATGCAGTTCCTGCTGACCGTGCACAGCGCCCACGACGTGATGGTCGGAGTGGGCACCATGCAGCAGATCGGCAGCAACGAGGCCTCCGTGGTCGCCGACGCCGAGGCGTCCGCTGTCATGATGCGCGAGACCGCGGCGAGCGCCCAAGCCGCTGCTGCCGCAGCGAGGGTCGCGAACCAGAAGGCCCACGAGACGCTCGACGCGGCCACTGCTGCCGGCCATCAGGTCCTCGCCCAGCTCGACAAGGCCCGCAACGTCCTCACGTTGTCGGTCCTGGCCGACCAGATGCAGACCACTCTCGCCGAAGCCATGAAGTACGCCGACCAGCTCAAGCCCGGCAGCGTCTCGTTCCCGCTCCCGCCGCACTCGGGCTTCTACGACAACCACAACTGGGGTCAGCTCAGCGCGCACTGGGCCTCGATCCACACCGGCGACGACTACTCGGTCGCCTGCGGCACGCCCGTCCTCGCGGCCACCGCCGGCAAGATCGAGATCCTCACCGACCAGGCGTGGGCGGGCCGTTGGCTGGTCATGGTCTCGACCGGACAGGGAGGACTGACCACGTGGTACGCGCACATGGAGACGCTGACGGTCAGACCCGGCCAGCACGTGAAGCCGGGCCAGGTCATCGGGCGGGTCGGTGAAGCGGGGAATGCGACCGGCTGCCACCTCCACTTCGAGCTCCACCCCGACGGCGGCAGCATCTACCAGGACACCACCGACCCCGACCCGTGGCTGAAAGCCGTCGGAGCTCTCCCCGGCGGTTGACTCCGGCGGTCCGGTCGCTGCTCCGCAGCCGTCCGCAAAGCCGCTGTCCGGACACCCTCGCCGCGATGCGCGGGTGACATCGTTCGGTGCGACGTCGGGTTGCGCGGTGAACTCGGGACAACAGCCGTGCGCTTCGGCAAACACCGGCTCATGAGCTCCGCTACTCCCGCCGAGCAGGGTGCTTGGCACCGCTACCGGTGGCTGCGATGGTCGGCCATCGCTGCCGGAGTCGTCGCCGTTGCTCTCACCTCGTTCGCCGTCTACTCCTTCGTCTTCGCGATCACGTCGCAGAACTGCAGCGTCGGCCTCGACACGTCGACAGTGCCGCCTCCTGCCGATGCGTCTCACCAAGGCTGGCTCTGTGGCACCCAGGCGTCGCCGTTGGGGGCCTGGATCTGGCGGGGTTCGTTCGCCGCTTCTTGGATCCTGACGGTCGTGCTCATCGTCCTCGGCTGGCGGCGATGGTCGTGGAGGGGCGGCATCCCGGCCCTCCTCCTGATCTTCGTCGGGCCCTACGTCACGACGTGGGCGATGAACCTGCCCTCCGATGAGTGCACAGCGCAGGTTCGCGCGACCCATCCAGCCGGCGACTGCGTGCGAGAGCCGTAGCA
>JAHEXO010000522.1 GCA_023252065.1 Nocardioides sp.
GCTCGAGATCGCCGACATGCTGGTCCGCTCCGGCGCGCTCGACCTGGTCGTCATCGACTCGGTGGCCGCCCTGGTGCCGCGGGCCGAGATCGAGGGCGAGATGGGCGACAGCCACGTCGGCCTCCAGGCGCGCCTGATGAGCCAGGCGCTGCGGAAGATGACCGGTGCGCTCAACAACTCCAACACCACCGCCATCTTCATCAACCAGCTCCGCGAGAAGATCGGGGTGATGTTCGGCTCGCCGGAGACCACGACCGGTGGTCGCGCGCTGAAGTTCTACTCCTCGGTCCGACTCGACGTGCGCCGCATCGAGACGCTCAAGGACGGCACCGACATGGTCGGCAACCGCACCCGCGTCAAGGTGGTCAAGAACAAGGTGGCTCCGCCGTTCAAGCAGGCGGAGTTCGACATCATGTACGGCAAGGGCATCAGCCGTGAGGGCGGCCTGATCGACGTCGGCGTCGAGGCAGGTCTGGTCCGCAAGGCCGGCGCTTGGTACACCTACGAGGGCGACCAGCTCGGCCAGGGCAAGGAGAACGCGCGGCAGTTCCTCGCCGACAACCCCGACCTGGCCAACGAGCTGGAGAAGCGGATCCTGGAGAAGCTCGGGGTCGGCCCGACCGTCGACGCTCCGGCCGAGGCGGGGGACGACCTGTCCGACGAGCCGATCGGTGTCGATGACTTCTGAGGCCTGGCGCGGCGACGTCGGGGTGGGGGTTCGCGCCTGGGCAGGCGAGCCTCCTCCCGACCCGGTCGCCGACGGTCCCGACGCCGACCCCGAGTCGGTGGCCCGCAAGATCCTGCTCGACGCCCTGACCGGCCAGGCGCGCAGCCGCCACGACCTGCGCCAGCGCCTCGCCAAGAAGCAGGTGCCCGACGACCTGGCCGAGCGGCTGCTCGACCGGTTCACCGAGGTCGGACTCGTCGACGACGCCGCGTTCGCGCGCTCGTGGGTGGAGAGCCGACAGCGCAGCCGGGGTCTCGCCCGGCGCGCGCTGGCCCAAGAGCTGCGTCGCAAGGGCGTCGCCGACGAGACGGCCCGGGCTGCGCTCGACGACGTCGATCCCGACGACGAGGAGGCGGCCGCCCGCGAGCTGGTCCGCAAGAAGCTGCGGTCGATGCGCGGGGTCGACGCCACCACCGCGACCCGGCGGCTGGTGGGCATGCTCGGCCGCAAGGGCTACTCCCCGGGGCTCTCGTTCGCCGTGGTCCGCGGTGAGCTGGGCGCGCTCGACGACGGTTCCGACATGATGGAGGAGTGAACCCCCACCTCCACCGCCTGTCTCCTGGCGCTGTCGATCTCTCCGCCATTCCCACCGACGCCAGCCCCGGCTTCGACGGTGGGAAGACCAAGGGGAAGGCAGCCCTGTTCGCCCTCGGTGACGAGCTCTCCGACCTGCAGGAGCGGCTCTGGGCGGAGAAGACGACGGGGTCACCGCGCCGGGTGCTGCTGGTGCTCCAGGGCATGGACACCTCCGGGAAGGGCGGGGTCCTGCGCCACACCGTCGGGCTCGTCGACCCGCAAGGAGTGAAGATCACCAGCTTCAAGGCGCCGACCGACGAGGAGCGCCGCCACCACTTCCTGTGGCGGATCCGCAACGCGCTGCCCCACCCGGGCTACCTCGGGGTCTTCGACCGGTCCCACTACGAGGACGTGCTGATCGTCCGGGTCCACGGGCAGGTCGACCCCCGCACGGTGGAGAGCAGATACGACCAGATCAACGAGTTCGAGGCCGAGCTCGCCGCCCAGGGCGTGGTCATCGTCAAGTGCATGCTCCACATCAGCGCCGCCGAGCAGCGCGCCCGGCTGCTGGCCAGGCTCGACAACGAGGACAAGTACTGGAAGTTCAACCCCGGCGACATCGACGAGCGTCAGCGGTGGAGCGACTACCAGTCGGCCTACGAGGTGGCCCTCGAGCGCACCAACACCGAGATCGCGCCCTGGTACGTCGTACCGTCGGACAAGAAGTGGTATCGCAATGTGGTGATCGGCCGGCTCCTGCTCGATCACCTGCGCGGCATGGCCCTGACCTGGCCGCCACCCGACTTCGACGTCGAGGAGCAGCGCAAGCGCCTGCTCGACGAGGGCCCGGTGTGATCGACACCGTCGCGGTCACCCGCTACGTCACCCCTCTGCGCGAGGGCGGCAGCCTGCCGGGGCTGGTCGAGGGAGACGACCTCGGCACCTACGTCTGCAAGTTCCGCGGCGCCGGCCAGGGGGTCCGGGTGCTGGTCGCCGAGGTGATCGTCAGCGGCCTCGCGGTCCGCCTCGGCCTGCGCACCCCCCGGCTGGTGGCCCTCGAGGTCGACCCTCAGCTCGCCCGCTACGAGGCCGACGAGGAGGTGCAGGACCTCCTCAACGCCAGCCCCGGGCTCAACCTGGGCATCGACTTCCTGCCGGGCTCGTTCGGCTACGAGGGCGAGACCTCCACCCCGGCCGACGTCGCCGCGCGGGTGCTGTGGCTCGACGCCTTCACCGCCAACGTCGACCGCACCTGGCGCAACCCCAACCTCCTGCTGTGGCACGACGACCTGTGGGTCATCGACCACGGCGCCGCTCTCTACTTCCACCACGGCTGGTCGGGGGGTGTCGGAGACCCGGCTCGGTTCGCCCAGCAGCCGTGGGACGTGCGCGACCACGTGTTCGGTGCGCATCTCGACCTCCTGCCCGCGGTCGACGACTCGGTCTCGTTGACCGCTGACGACCTGACAGAGGTGGTCGCCGAGGTGCCGGACACCTGGCTCGGGCCGGTGCCGGGTGCGGAGGCGGCCGCTGCCCTCCGCTCGGCCTACGTCGAGTTCCTCACCGCGCGGCTCGCGACCCGCGCCTGGCTGCCGAGGGCGAGCGCCGCATGAGCGCCGCCCAGCAGCCCTATCAGTACGTCGTGCTGCGGTG
>JAHEXO010000523.1 GCA_023252065.1 Nocardioides sp.
ACTGGGCAGGCAGTCGCCGTACCACGACGACTTCAACGCGCCGCCGCGTCCGAAGACGTCGATCAGCGGGATCTCGGGGATCTTCATGTCGGGTGTCGGCACCCCGACGAGGACGACCGTGCCGGCCAGGTCGCGGGCGTAGAACGCCTGCTTCCAGGTCTCGGGCCGGCCGACGGCCTCGATGACGACGTCGGCGCCGTTGCCGCCGGTCAGCTCCTGGATCGCCGCCACGGGCTCGGTGTCCAAGCTGTTCACGGTGTGGGTGGCGCCCATCGCGCGGGCTCCCGCGAGCTTCCGGTCGTCGATGTCGACCGCGATGATCGTGTCGGCCCCGGCCAGTACCGAGCCGGCGATCGCCGCCACGCCCACGCCGCCGCACCCGATCACGGCCACGCTCTGGCCGCGCGAGACGTTGCCGGTGTTGATGGCGGCGCCGAGGCCGGCCATCACCCCGCACCCGAGCAGCCCGACCGCGGCGGCCCGCGCCGACGGATCGACCTTGGTGCACTGCCCGGCCGCGACCAGGGTCTTCTCGGCGAAGGCGCCGATCCCCAGCGCGGGCGAGAGCACGGTGCCGTCGGCCAGGGTCATCTTCTGGGTGGCGTTGTGGGTGGCGAAGCAGTACCACGGCTCACCACGGTTGCAGGCGCGGCAGTCGCCGCAGACCGCACGCCAGTTGAGGACCACGAAGTCGCCCGGCGCCACCGACGTCACGCCGTCGCCCACCGCCTCGACCACGCCCGCCGCCTCGTGCCCGAGGAGGAACGGGAAGTCGTCGTTGATGCCGCCCTCGCGGTAGTGCAGGTCGGTGTGGCAGACCCCGCAGGCCTGCACCTGGACCAGCGCCTCGCCGGGGCCTGGATCGGGGACGAGGATCGTCTCGATGCTGACCGGCTCACCCTTGGCGCGGGCGACGACTCCCTGGACCTCGTGCATGCACGTCCCTCCTGAACGACGGTGCAGCCACCCTAGAGGCAAGGCCACGGATGCGACACTGGGCCCGTCGCGCTCGGTCTGGAGTGAGCGCCGGCCGGATGGGGAGCCGATGCAGCAGGAGCCCGACTTCGACGCCTGGCTCTTCGACGCAGAGGGCCCGCTGCAGCGCACGGCCCATCTCCTGACCGGCTCGGTGTCGGCCGGGCAGGACCTCGTGCAGAACACCCTGGCGCGCCTCTACCCGCGGTGGGACCGGGTCCGTCTCGTCGACGACGTCGACGCCTACGCCCGCCGGACGCTGGTCGACGAGCTCCGCACGGCATGGCGCCGGCCGGGACGCCGGGGCGTCGTGCTCCTGGAGGTGGGGCCCGACCGTCCCGCGCCGGGCTCCCCGTCGTACGACGCGGGCCGCGAGGCCGTCTGGGACCTGGCCTGCTCCCTGCCGCCCCAGCAGCGGACCGTGGTCGTGCTGCGCTTCCACGAACAGCTGACCGAGGCCGAGACCGCCGACCTGATGGGCGTCTCCGTCGCCACCGTGACGTCGCAGAGCAGGCTCGCGCTCGCCTCGCTGGCGGTGTCGGAGGAGCAGCTGACCCGGACCCTGGAGGAGGTCACGGAGACGACCCACTACCCGATCACGTGGACGTCGACGGTCGCTGCCCGGTCGCGCACGCTCGCCCGGGCGCGCCGTCGTACGGCGGCCCTCGTCGCCGCGGCTGTTGCGGTGGTGGTCGTGGGCGGCTCGACGCTGGTCCTGCGGGCCCACGACCACGCGACGGCACTGCCCCGACAGCCTCTCCCTGCCGGGTCGCTCCAGAGCATCACACAGGGGACGGCGCCGCAGGTCGCCTTCCTCGAGGGCGACACGTTCGTCACCCCGCAGGGCGAACGGGTCACCGCGCCGGCGCTCCGCTCAGCCACGACCGCGGCCGCCTCCGGCCAGGGGGTGCTGGTGGCCGGCCGTACGACGTCGCAGCGGCCGTTCGCGACCATCTCCCTGGTCTCGGGTGGCTCGACACGACGTCTCGGCTGCGGGACGCCCGTCTTCGCGCTGGGCAGTGGCAGCCCGGCGTACTGGCTCTCCGACGGCTGCCGCTTCCTCGGCCCGGGGCGGCTGGTGCACGGGTCGACGACCACGCCGACGGCGAAGGGAGTGATCTACTTCCCGGTCGGGAGCACGAGACGCGGCGTCGTGGCCATGGGCACCGTCGTGCTCCCGCAGGGCGCCGGGTCGGACGGGCCGGTCCTGATCGGACCGGACGGCTCGTTCGGGCGGATCCCCCACCTCGAGGTGGTCACGGCGACGTCGCCGTCGGGAGCCCTGGTCGCGGGCGTCGACCCGCACGGCAACGAGGTGGTGACCGAGCCGGCCACCGGCGCGGTGAGATGGCGTACGCGGGTGACGCTGGGGCACTTCTCGGCCTCGGGCCGCTACGTCGTGACGATGCAGAACGTCGGCGTGCAGACGGTGGAAGGGGTCGGGGACGTCGTGGGGATCAGGCAGGCGGCCACCGGTCGCCGGGTCAGCTCGACGGTGCTGCCCGACCTGAGCATCGTCGGCAGACCGGTGTGGGAGGGCGACCACGCGGTCCTCGTCGTCGCCGAGGACCGCCGGGGGCAGCAGGCGATCGTGCGGGTCTGGCTCGACGGCCGCCTCTCCCGCGCCACCCCGGTGGCGGCGGCGGGACAGGGGACGTTCCGCCTCGCGGCGACGCCCTGACGCCGTCATGCAACCCTCAGCGCACCGATCTCGTCCACGAGATGAGGCGACGACGAGGATGGTGAGCGGGTGGACCGCACGGCGGTGACGGGAGGTGCGATGGTCACCTCGCTGCGTTCGAGCCGCGACGCCGAGTTCGAGGCGTGGCTGGTCGCACGCGAGCCCGCACTGCAGCGCACCGCCCACCTGCTCGCGGGCAACGTGCACACCGCCCAGGACCTGGTGCAGGACA
>JAHEXO010000053.1 GCA_023252065.1 Nocardioides sp.
ACACCGTCGACTTCCAGCCCAACTACGACGGCCGCTCCCAGGAGCCGGTGGTGCTCCCGTCGCGCTACCCCAACCTCCTGGTCAACGGCTCGGCCGGCATCGCGGTCGGCATGGCCACCAACATCCCGCCCCACAACCTCCGCGAGATCGCCGACGGTGCCACCTGGGCGCTCGACCACCCCGAGGCCACGCGTGAGGAGCTCCAGGACGCGCTGGTCGAGCGGGTCAAGGGCCCCGACTTCCCCAACGGTGCACTGATCGTCGGCCGCCAGGGCATCGAGCAGGCCTACCGCACCGGTCGCGGCTCGGTCACCCAGCGCGCGGTCATCGAGATCGACGAGGACGCCAAGGGGCGTACCTGCCTCTCGATCCTCGAGCTGCCCTACATGGTCAACCCCGACAACCTCGCGCTCAAGATCGCCGACCTCGCCGACACCGGCAAGGTGCAGGGCATCGCCGACGTCCGCGACGACTCCTCCGGTCGCACCGGGCAGCGGCTCGTCGTCGTGCTCAAGCGTGACGCCGTCGCGCGGGTGGTGCTCAACAACCTGCTCAAGCACACCGAGCTGCAGACCAACTTCAGCGCCAACATGCTGGCGCTGGTCGACGGCGTGCCCCGCACGCTGACCGTCGACCAGTTCATCTCCCACTGGGTGACCCACCAGATCGAGGTCATCCAGCGCCGGACCCGCTACCGCCTGGCCGAGGCGGAGGCCGACGCCCACATCCAGCGGGGCCTGGTCAAGGCGCTCGACATGCTCGACGAGGTGATCGCGTTGATCCGGCGCAGCCCCGACGTCGAGGAGGCACGCGAGGGCCTGATCACGCTGCTCGAGATCGACGAGATCCAGGCCCGGGCGATCCTCGACATGCAGCTGCGCCGGCTCGCGGCCCTCGAGCGCCAGAAGATCATCGACCGGCTGGCCGAGCTCGAAGCCGTGATCGCCGACCTCAACGACATCCTGGCCAGCCCCGAGCGGCAGCGGCTGATCGTCAAGGAGGAGCTCGCCGAGATCGTCGAGAAGTACGGCAACGAGCGCCGTACCCAGATCATCGCCGCCGACGGCGACCTCTCGATGGAAGACCTGATCCCCGACGAGGAGCTGGTCGTCTCCATCACCCGGGGCGGCTACGCCAAGCGCACCCGGGCCGACGCCTACCGCACCCAGAAGCGCGGCGGCAAGGGCGTGCGCGGCGCGACGCTGCGCGGCGACGACGTCGTCCAGCACTTCATCGCCACCACCAACCACCACTGGCTGCTGTTCTTCACCACAGCCGGGCGCGTCTACCGCACGAAGGCCTACAACCTCCCCGAGGCCCAGCGCGACGCCAAGGGCGGTCACGTCGCGGGGCTGCTGTCCTTCCAGCCCGACGAGGACATCGCGCAGGTGCTCGCGATCCGCGACTACGACCAGGCGCCCTACCTCGTGCTCGCCACGCGCAACGGGCTGGTGAAGAAGACGCGGCTCGGTGACTACAACTCACCGCGGCAGGCCGGCGTCATCGCGATCAACTTCCGCGAGGACGACGACGAGCTGATCGGCGCCGAGCTGGTCTCGCCCGACGACGACATCCTGCTGGTCTCGCGCAAGGGCCAGGCGATCCGGTTCCGCGCCGACGACGCCCAGCTGCGCCCGATGGGCCGGGCGACCTCCGGCGTCACCGGCATGAAGTTCCGTCAGGGCGACTCGGTGCTGTCGATGTCGGTGATCCGGGCCGCCCAGGTCGCCGCCGAGGCCGCCCTCGACAGCGAGGCCGCCGACGTCGACGCTCCTGACGTCAAGCCGCAGTTCGTGTTCACCATGACCGACGGGGGTTTCGCCAAGCGCACCCGGATCACCGACTACCGCCAGCAGTCCCGCGGAGGCATCGGGATCAAGACGATGTCGCTGGCCAACGAGGACCGCGGCGGGCTCGTGGGTGCCTTCATCGTGGTCGAGGGCGACGAGATCTTGTCCATCACCCAAGGTGGTCAGGTCGTTCGCAGCCCGATCAATGCAGACTTCAGGGCGACGGGGCGCGACACCATGGGCGTCAAGTTCGTCACCCCCAAGGGAGGCGACGCGGTGGCCGTGGTCGCCCGCTCCGTGGAGTCACCCGAAGAGGTGTTGGAGGAAGCCTCCGCCGGCGCCACGGTGTCCGAGGAGCAGGCCGACGAATCGCCTGATGTGGGCCCGGATGCAACAATCGAGAGCGGTACGTCGTCTCCAGAGGAGGCGTCCGGGTCCGACGAGGGGCCCGCTTCCCACTGAGAGAGTGAGGGCTGATGACAGAGCGCTCTGCCGAGCAGGCACCTGTCCAGACGCGCCCGGACACCCAGGACAACACCGCCCGCATCCCGCTCGCCGAGCGCCTTCAGCGCCGCGTCGGGGCCGGTGAGGAGCGCAAGTCCCACGGGTCGAACGGGTCGAACGGTTCCAACGGTTCCAACGGTCAGGTGCAGCGAGAGTCGGCGCGGGTGCTCCCGCCGCCGCCGCCCGAGCTGGTCGCGGAGCAGGCTCGCGAGCGGGAGTCCCGCGAGCAGCAGCAGCGCTAGCAGCAGGCCCGTGCGGCCCGCGAGCAGCAGGCCCGCGAGGAGTCGCGCCGGGCCGACGAGGCCCGCCGTGCGCAGGAGAGCGTGCCGATGGCCCCGGTCGTCCCCGTCGGGCGCGAGGCCACGGCCCCGGTCGCCCCGGTGCCCGCACCGGCCGCCGCCGCGACCACGCACCGTACCCGCGAGCAGCGGCAGCCCGCCCGCGCACCTCGTCGGGCCCGTCTGCGGCTGAGCCGGATCGACCCCTGGTCGGTGATGAAGGTGTCGTTCCTGCTGGCCATCGCCTTCGGCATCGTGACCGTGGTCTCGGTGTTCATGGTGTGGTCGGTGCTCGGCGCGGCCGGCGTCTGGAGCTCGATCAACAACACCGTCTCCGACACCGTCTCCAGCGGCAACCACGCCTCGACGTTCGACATCACCAACTACCTCGGGATGTCGCGGGTGCTGGGCTTCACGATGCTGGTCTCGGTGATCGACGTCGTCCTGATCACCGCGATCGCGACCCTCGGTGCGTTCCTCTACAACATGGCCGCGTCACTGCTCGGCGGCATCGAGGTCACCCTCGCCGAGGACCAGGTCTGAGGCCTCCCCGACGAGGACGCCCCGGTTTTGGGCGGCCTCCGACGGCTGCGGTAATGTTCCGCAGCGGCCGCTCCCCGATCACGCGGGGATGGCCGTCCGGTCTTTCCGACCGACCCCGGGCCTATAGCTCAGACGGTTAGAGCGCTTCCCTGATAAGGAAGAGGTCACAGGTTCAAGTCCTGTTAGGCCCACTGGTTCACCCCATGACGGAGTCCTCATGAAGAAGCTGCTGTTCATCGCCCTCGCTGTCGCCGGCGCGCTCTTCGCCAAGAAGAAGCTCGACGAAGGCCAGCGCGAGCAGGCCCTCTGGGCCGAGGCGACCGACAAGGTCGATCGGGGCTGAGCGCGTCGCCGCGGCGTCCCCGACGCCGAGTGCCGGCACCAGGGGCCTTGGCGCAATTGGTAGCGCACCTGCTTTGCAAGCAGGGGGTTAGGGGTTCGAGTCCCCTAGGCTCCACCACTCCTCGACCACCCCTCGTTGGGCGGGTGTGGAGCGGTCAGCCGCGGTCGGGGTCGCTGAGGTAGGCGCGCAGGCGGTCGCGGCGTCGGCGGACCAGTCGCAGCGAGACCGCGTAGCCGCCGAAGAAGGCGGTCATCGACACGATCGCGGCCAGCAGGACGCCCGCGGCGAAGTGCCCCGTGGGGAGGCGACTGCTCAGGTCGCCGTTGGGGAGCAGCGACCACAGCAGCATGCTCGGCGCGATCATGGCCGCGCCCACCCAGGGGACGACGCCGTAGGGGACCAGGAGCAGGGCCGACCAGCGCACGGTCATGTGGAACCACGGCCGACGGTGCTCCCAGCGGAACCTCAGGTCACGCGGGTGGTAGGGCCAGAGGATCCCGATCCAGCCGGCGATCCCGAGGGCGCCGAAGGGCACCACCCCGATCGCGGTGATGCTGACCAGGACCGGGGGCCAGTCGTGGTCGAGGAAGCCGATCACCACCGCCACCAGCGCGCAGAACGGCGCCACGAAGCACCACAGGCAGAGGTTCTTGGCGTAGAGCAGGCGACGCAGCATCACCGGGTCGTCGAGCGCGACCAGCACCCGCTCCCGGTCGGGGGCGAGCACGTTGGTGGCGGGGACGTCGGCGTACATCCAGAACGCCATCACCATGGCGAACGCCGACGGGCCGTGCAGGGTGAAGAGCCAGTCCTGGGCGGCCGCGGGCAGGAGGAACCACGCGCCCGCCATCAGCAGGGCGTTGAAGGTCACGACCAGCGGGACCGTGAAGGGTCGCCGAACCGCCTGACGCAGCTCCCAGCGCACGGCCTCCCATAGCGACCCGGGCAGGGCGACCCGCTCCGTGGTCACCGACACGCGGACATCATGGCGCAACGGCACCGGAAGCGGGTGCAGGTCAGCGGAAGGTCGCGACGAGCAGGAACGCCGCTGCGGGCGCGAAGCCGACCAGGAGGGTGAGGCCGAGGTCGTCACGATGTCGCCACCCCCAGACGGCGAACGCCAGGGCGACCACGAGGGCGGCGACCACGGTGCCGCTACCACCGACGGCGTTGCTGGCCCAGGTGGCGCCGACCGCGAGCGCGAGCAGGTAGCCGACCCAGCCCGGCCGGGGCCGTCCGGGCATGGTCATCGCGAGGGCGGCCACGACGAGCGCCACCCCGGCGTACCAGATCTCGTGACCGACGACCTCGTCCCACAGGTGGGCGGTGGGGCCGGGGTCGGCGTTGCCGACGGAGTTGGCGGCGAGGTGGATGCCGTGCCCGGTGGCGTAGGTGACCGCCCCGAGGCCGAACACGCCCCACGCCCTGCGCGACGCCGGTGCGACCGACAGCGCCATCGCGGCCGGGGCGAGCACCACGAACGGCACCAGCAGGTCGAGCCAGTCCGCCCACCGGGTGTCGCGTGGTGCGCTGCCGAGCCCGCCGGGCAGGAGCCCGAGGTGGTGGAGCACGACGTAGGCCAGCGCCGTGAGGGCCACCCACCGCTGGTACACGGGGGCAGCATGTCAGGAGGATCAGGCCGTCGCGCGTTCTTCGGGCGTCGGGTGGATCGACCAGTTGGTACGACGCCGCTCCCGGCGGTGCCAGACGCGCTGAGGTGGACCCGCGGCAGCATCTTCGCGATCGCCAGCGCGACGTAGGTGACGGTGTTGATCGCCACGAACGCCGTGAGCACCGCGAACCACTGGCTGGACAGGATGGAGGCGGGGAGGAGGATCCCCCACCCGGTGACCGTGCTCATCACTCACCCACCGTCACGTGTCGGCGCGGCCCGGACCGGACGACGTGCTTCCACCGGGCCTGGTGGCCGAGGCTGATGTCGAGGACGCCCTTGACGTAGACCACGTTGAGGAACATCGCGTAGCCCAGCTCGGGGAAGAGCGTTGCCGCGAGGAGGCGGGCGCGCCAGCCGCCCTTCCAGACCGTGACCACCCAGGCCACCAGACCCCGAAGAGGAGCCCGTGGGTCGGGCTGCTGGTGGCGGTCGGAGCCGGCAGCGTGAGCGCGAGTCCGAGGAGCAGCGCGCCGAGAAGCGCGCCGCCGAACACCACGACGCCGATGGCGCGGTGGAACCTGGTGGTGAGAGCGTGAGCCTGTTCGAGCAGCCTGCTCCCGCGCCCGGCCGCTCCTGTCACGGTAAGGAACCACCCGGTGCGAGAGCGACAGGCCTCGCGCGGGCCGCTCCGGGTCTGCCCCCGTAGCCTTGCCCGCGTGTCACCGGCCCCGCTCGCTCCGCGCTACTGGCCGGTCCATCTGCTGATGCTGGCGGCGGTGACTGCCACCGTGCTCCTCGGGCGCTGGCAGTACGACGTGTGGCACCAGCACCGCGCGGACAACGCCGCGGCGGTGACCCGGCAGCGCGCCGTACCGCTCGACGAGGTGCTCGGGCCGGACGCGCCGTACCTCGCGTCGGCGGTGGCCAAGCCGGTCGTGGTGACCGGCGTCTGGGACCCGTCCGGCACCGTCTACGTCTCCGGGCGTGAGCAGGGGGGACGGACCGGCGTGTGGGTCGTGACCCCGGTGGTGACAGCCTCGGGCTCGGAGATCCCGGTCGTCCGCGGCTGGGCACCGAGCCCCGCGGGCGCACCCGCCGCACCGGCCGGCCGGGCCGCCCTGGTCGGCCTGCTCCAGCCGCCGGACGACTCCGGCGTCGCCGACCCCAACACCTCCGACAACGTCCTGCCGGACCTGTCGGTCACCGACCTCCTGCAGCGCACCCACCGCGACCTCTACGGCGGCTACGTGGTCGCCACGGACCGCGCCGTCCCGGGCGGCGTTCGCCCTGCCACCGGCATGGACGGGCTGGCCGCTGCCACCCCCGAGCGACTCCCCGGAGCGGACTCGGCGACCTCCCTGCGCAACATCCTCTACGCCTTCCAGTGGTGGGTCTTCGGCGCCTTCGCGATCTTCATGTGGTGGCGGTGGCTGCAGGAGGACGTGCTCGGACGCCCTCGCCGCGGGGCCGTTGCGGCCGGCAGGTAGGTTCGACGCCGTGTCCGCGTCCCTGCCCGTCTCCAAGGGCCTCTTCGTCGCCTACCGAGTGCTCGCCATGGTGGTGGGTGTGCTGCTCGCGTTCTGCGCGCTGATCGTGTTCCCGGCCCGGCACTTCGCGACGCAGGGCTCGGCGCTGCAGTCGTTCGGGGAGACGTGGAGCATCCTCTGGGTCGCCCACGGCTGGGTGTTCATCGCCTACGTCGTGGTCTCGTTCCTGCTGTGGCGCCAGACGCGCTGGTCGGTGCCGTTCGCCCTGCTGGTGGTGATCTCGGGGCTGATCCCCCTGGTGATCTTCTGGGTCGAGCACGTCGTCACCCGCAGGATCCGCGAGGAGCACCCCGAGCTCGCACCCACCGGCTGACCCTCCGCTCGCGGTAGTCCGTGACGAAACGCAGGTCGACGTGGCTGACCGGCGCGGACCCGACGTCGGTTGAGGAGGGCGCTCTGGCGCCCGTCTCGAAACCACGATGGTGTGGGTGACCGGCGCGGGGGTGGGTCCGCGCGGGTTTCGAGACGGGCCTTGACGGCCCCCTCAACCAGCGGACCCGCCGCGACCGGCCCCCGGAACCTGCCGTTTGTCACGGACTACCCCAGAATGGCGGACATGACGACGGCGTTCGTGCTCGGCGGTGGTGGCGTGCTGGGCGCTGCCGAGGTCGGCATGCTGCGGGCGCTGTTCGAGGTGGACGTCGTCCCCGACCTGGTGCTCGGCACCAGTGTCGGGGCGCTGAACGGCGCGATGGTCGCCCGCGACCCGACGCCGGCGGTGATCGGCCGGCTCACCGATCTCTGGCAGGACACCAACACCGCACGCGCCGTCTCCGACCGGCCCTTGCGCACGGTCCGCAGAGCCGTGTCCACCGGCACCCACCTGTACTCCTCGGCGTTCCTCCAGCAACGGCTGGTCGAGGAGTTCGGCGACGCCCGCTTCGAGGACCTCCCGGTCCGTTTCCAGGTGTGCGCGGCCAGCATCGAGCGCGCTGCTGAGCACTGGTTCACCAGCGGCCGGCTGGTCGACGCAATCATGGCCAGCGCCGCCGTACCCGGCCTCTTGCCGCCGGCCGAGGTGGACGGCGAGCACTACCTCGACGGCGGGATCGTCAACTCGATCCCGCTCGGCCGGGCGGTGGCCCTGGGCGCCGACCGGGTCTTCGTGCTCCAGGTCGGGCGCATCGACCGCCCGCTGTCGGTGCCGCGACGCCCGTGGGAGGTCGCGCGGGTCTCGTTCGAGATCGCGCGACGCCATCGGTTCGCCCGCGAGCTGGCGGAGGTGCCGGCCGGGATCGAGGTGCACGTGCTGCCCGCCCGCGGTACGTCGGCCGGCGACGACTCGCTGCTGGCCCACCGGGACTTCTCCACGGTCACCGCGCGGATCGACGGGAGCTACGAGGCCTCCCGCGACTACCTGGCGGCCCTGCCGTGATCTGGGCCCTACGGCGGTTCGTCCTGGCCCCGGCGATGATCGGCCTGACGGTGGCCGTCTGGGTGACCCTGCCCGTGTGGCTGCTGGTCGCCGCGGCCCTGGCGCCCGTGCTCCCCGGCCGGTGGCGGGCCCTGCGGCTGCTGTGGATGCTCGTGGTCTACCTGACCGCGGAGAGCGTGCTGCTCGTGGTGCTCCTCGGGCTGTGGCTCGCCGCGGGCTTCGGCCGGCGCATCCGCACGCCGTACTTCGAGGGCATCCACTACGACCTCGTGCAGGGGCTGCTGTGGGTGCTGTTCGCCGAGGCCCGGCGGGTGCTCGCCCTGAGCATCAAGACCGACGGGCCCACCCCCGACGCCTACCCGGGGACGCCGCTGATCGTCGCCTGCCGGCATGCCGGCCCCGGTGACTCGTTCACGCTGATCCACGCGCTCATGGACTGGTATGACCGCGAGCCCCGCGTCGTCCTCAAGAACACGATGGCGTGGGACCCGATGATCGACGTGATGCTCAACCGGATCCCGGCGCGCTTCATCACGCCGAGCGGCAAGGCCGGGGTCGACGTCGAGGCGCAGGTCGCCGACCTCGCCCACGACCTCGACGCCAACGACGCGTTCGTCATCTTCCCCGAGGGCGGCAACTTCACCCCCGACCGCAAGCGTCGCGGCATCGAGCGGCTGCGCCGGCTCGGGCTCGAGCGGATGGCCGGCCGCGCGGAGCAGATGACCCACGTGCTCGCCCCCAAGCCGGGCGGGTTGCTTGCCGCGCTCGACGCGGCCCCGGAGGCCGACGTGGTGCTCGTGGCGCACACCGGCCTCGACCACCTCGTCACCGTCCGCGACCTCTGGCGTGAGCTACCGATGGACAAGGTGCTCGTCATGCGGTGGTGGCAGGTCTCG
>JAHEXO010000524.1 GCA_023252065.1 Nocardioides sp.
CACGGGGCGCCTCTCGGCCCTGCAGGGCCAGCTCGACCGGTTCACCGAGCTCGAGCAGCGCCTCGACGACGTCGAGATCATGGTCGAGCTCTCCCAGGAGGAGAACGACGCGTCCGCGCTCGCCTACGCCGAGGCCGAGCTCGCGAAGATCCACAAGTCCGTGGAGAACCTCGAGGTCCGCACCCTCCTCTCCGGCGAGTACGACGAGCGCGAGGCGATCATCAGCGTCCGCTCCGGCGCCGGTGGCGTCGACGCCGCGGACTTCGCCGAGATGCTGATGCGGATGTACACGCGCTGGGCCGAGCGCAACAAGTACCCCGTGGAGGTCTACGACACCTCCTACGCCGAGGAGGCGGGCCTGAAGTCGGCCACCTTCGCCATCCACGCGCCTTACGCCTATGGGACGTTGAGCGTCGAGGCCGGCACCCACCGTCTGGTGCGGATCAGCCCGTTCGACAACCAGGGCCGCCGGCAGACGTCGTTCGCCGCCGTCGAGGTCGTGCCGGTGCTCGAGCAGACCGACGAGATCGAGATCCCCGAGGACGAGATCCGGGTCGACGTCTACCGCTCGTCGGGTCCGGGCGGCCAGAGCGTCAACACCACCGACTCGGCGGTCCGGCTGACCCACATCCCGACCGGCATCGTGGTCTCCTGCCAGAACGAGAAGTCGCAGCTGCAGAACAAGGCGTCGGCCATGGTGATCCTCAAGGCCAAGCTGCTCGCGGTGAAGAAGGCCGAGGAGCGGGCCGAGCTCGACGCCCTGCGTGGCGACGTGCAGGCCAGCTGGGGCGACCAGATGCGCAACTACGTGCTCAACCCCTACCAGATGGTCAAGGACCTCCGGACCGACTACGAGGTGGGCAACCCGCAGGCCGTCTTCGACGGCGACATCGACGGGTTCCTCGAGGCCGGCATCCGCTGGCGGATGGGCGCCGAGAACACCCCGCGCTGACTACCCCTGGGCCTGCTGGAACCTCGCGAGAGCGGCGTCGACGACCCCGACCATCGCGGACCCCATCGCCTTCGAGACCGAGTCGGGAGGCGGCGTGGGGGCGTGCGGCAGGTAGGTCACCACCACCCAATCGTCGTGCTGGACTGCCCACACGTCCTGGTCGCCCCGGGCCACCAGCACGTCGACCCGCCGGGCGAACTGACGGTCCGCACGGTGTAGCCGGGGCACTGCCCAAGCGTCTCGCTGATCCGCTGGTATCCCGTCTCGGCGGCGGTCCGCGAGGAGAACTGGTGGATCCAGAACCGTCCGTCGGCGCCGACGGCGGTGGTCATCCCGGCGTTGACCCAATCCGTGCTACTGCAGGGATCGCGCAGGAGGCGGTCGGGGGAACGGCCGTCGTGCCAGCCGCTCTGCCAGCTGCCGAGTGCCTGCTGGAGCCGGTCGGGAGCGAACCGTGCGAAGAACTCCGGCTTCTGCACCCTGCCCACCCCACCCTGCGGCAGGGCTGTGAGCGCCGAGTCGGACTCGATGCCTGCGACCATCGCGTCGGCGAGGCGCACCTGCACCTCGTCCGGGAGCCCTGTCGTGGGCGCGATCGCGAGGCCCAGCTCGTCGTCTCCTCGCGTCACGATGCCCCACTGGGTCGGGGTGCCGGCCAGTGACTGCAGCTCCACGAAGAGGACGCGGGTGCCGTCGGCGTAGGTCACCTCGGTGGTCTTGGCACCGGGGCACGCCTCGAGCGCCTTGGTGAGGGTGGAGACGTAGGTCCCGAGCCCGCCCCGGGTCCAGCGGATGGCACCGAACTGCGCGTAGTGTCCGTCCCCGGTCTGGAGGGCTCCGCTCCCTCCATTGACCGACGACGAACCGGTCTGGTCGTTGTTGATGTTGCACGACGGGTTCAGCGTGCGCTCGGGGTTCGCGTTCATGTCCTGGTTGCTCCAGGGTCCGGCCCACGCGGCGGTGGCCTCGCCGAGCGACTGGGCGTCCAGAGCGGCCGGTGCTGGGACAGGGCGGGTCGTCCACTCGACGGAGCTGTCGTGCGTGCCGACGCCCCGGGCCAACGCGATGCCGCCGATGGCGACGAGCGCCACCGCGGCGACCGCGCCGATCGTCGTACGCCGACGACGGCGGGCCGTGGTGATGGCCGCACCGGCTCCGCGTGGGACGGACGAGTCGGCGACGTCGCGCTCGAGCCGGGCGAAGGCGGCATCGAGGTCGAAGATGTCGTGCTCAGGCATGGCTGTGGTCTCCGTTCGGGGTGCCACCGAGGAGGGGGACGAGGGCTGCGCGTCCGCGGGACAGGCGCGCCTTCACCGTGCCCTCCGGACACCGGTCGAGGCGGGCGATGTCGGCGACGGTGAAGCCGGCAAGGTGATGGAGGACCAGCGCCCGGCGCTGGGCCTCGGGGAGCTGCCGGAGGGCGGTCACGAGCGCGACGGTGTTCTCGTCCGGCGGCGCAGCGGTCTCCGGTGTTCGGGAGCGCTGGAGGAACCGGTGGGCGGTGCGCAGCCTCCGCCAGCGGCTGATCGCCTGCCGGGTGGCCACCTGGCGCACCCACGCGCCGGGGTCGTCGTAGGCCTTGAGCTTCGACCAGCGCGGCCACGCCTTGGCGTAGGCGTCCTGCGCGACGTCCTCGGCCGCGGCCAGCTCGCCGGTCACGGCGTAGGCGCACGCGACCGTCCGCGACCAGGTCGCGTCGTAGAAGGCGCTGAAGTCCTCCTCGGCAGTGCCCATGGCCTCCCCGTCCGTCGGGCGGTCCGTTTCTCGCACCGCCTCTCCTGCATCAGACACGCACGAGGGCCGGACCGGGTTGCATTCCTACGGCGTGGGTCTCGTCCGCCTCGACCTCTCAGCTAGGTCCCCGCGAGCGCGAAGTGCAGGACGCCTCCCACGTTGATCGAGGTCTCCTCCAGTGGCGGCCTCGCGGCG
>JAHEXO010000525.1 GCA_023252065.1 Nocardioides sp.
TTCGACATGTTCGCCCGCCAGGCGCGCTATCTCGAGGTGGTGCGCGAGCACGGCATGCGCCTCCCGCCGGGGTACGGCGACCACGCCGCGGCCTGGGACGACGTACGGCGCGCTCTCGCGGCCGCGCCGCGGCCCACCGTGCCCTGCAACAACGACCTGCTGGCCGCCAACTTCATCGACGACCCGGCCACCGACGGGCAGGGCACGACCTGGCTGATCGACTACGAGTACTCCGGCAACAACGACGCCTGCTTCGAGCTCGGCAACACCACCACCGAGTGCGGCTTCTCCGAGGAGCAGGTCGACGCCTGGTGCGAGGCGTACTTCGGTGACCCGACGCCCGCCGTCCGCGCCCGGGTGCGGCTGCAGGCGCTGTGCAGCGAGTACGGCTGGTCGCTGTGGGGCTTCATCCAGGAGCAGGCGAGCCCGATCGACTACGACTTCCACACGTGGGGGATGGAGCGCTACGAGAAGGCCGCCGCGACCTTCGGCTCCCCGCGCCTGCGGACACTGCTCGACGAGGTGGCCCGAACCGGTGGTTGAGCTTCCTGAGCGGGCGCAGGTCGTCGTCATCGGTGGGGGAGTCATCGGCTGCTCGGTCGCCTACCACCTGACCAAGCTCGGTCTCACCGACGTGGTGCTGCTCGAGCAGGGGACCCTGTCGTGCGGCACCACCTGGCACGCGGCCGGGCTGGTGGGTCCGCTGCGGGCATCCGAGTCCGGGACCCGGCTCGTGCAGTACTCCGCCGAGCTGTACGACGCGCTCGAGGCCGAGACCGGGTTCGCCACCGGCTACCGCAACGTCGGCGGCGTCGTCGTGGCCCGCACCCCCGACCGCCTCGCCCAGCTCCGTCGTACGGCGGCCAACGCGGTCGCCTACGACCTCGACTGCGAGATGCTGACGCCTGCCCAGGCCCAGGACCGGTGGCCGCCGATGGCGGTCGACGACCTGCTCGGCGCGATCTGGCTGCCCGGCGACGGACGCGTCAACCCCGCCGACCTGACCCAGTCGCTCGCCCGCGGCGCCCAGCAGGGCGGCGCCACGATCCTCGAGCGGGTGCGGGTGACCGGCTTCGACCTCGAGGACGGCCCGAGCGGGCGGCGGGTCACCGGTGTCCGCACCGACGCCGGAGACCTCGAGTGCGAGGTCGTCGTCAACTGCGCCGGTCAGTGGGCCAAGGCGATCGGCGACCTCGCCGGGGTCACCGTCCCGCTGCACTCCGCCGAGCACTTCTACGTCGTCACCGAGCCCGTGGCCGGCGTCCACCCCGACCTGCCGATCATGCGCGACCCCGACGGCTGGACGTACTTCAAGGAGGAGACGGGCGGCCTGGTCGTCGGCGCGTTCGAGCCCGACGCCAAGCCGTGGCGGTCGCCGTCCGACCTGCCGCACCCGTTCGAGTTCCAGCTGCTCGAGGAGGACTGGGAGCACTTCGCGCCGGTGATGGAGGAGGCGATCGTCCGGGTCCCGGCCCTGGCCGAGACCGGGGTGCGCAAGCTCTACAACGGGCCCGAGTCCTTCACGCCCGACAACCAGTTCCTCCTCGGGCAGGCGCCAGGTCTCCGTGGCTTCTTCGTCGGTGCGGGGTTCAACTCCGTGGGCATCGCGTCGGCCGGGGGAGCGGGCCGCGCCCTGGCCGAGTGGGTCGTCGAGGGTGAGCCGACCAGCGACCTGGTGGCGGTCGACGTACGCCGGTTCGCGCCGTTCCACGGCGACGAGGCGTGGTTGCGCTCGCGGGTCGCCGAGGTGCTCGGCGTCCACTACGACATCCCGTGGCCGCTGCGGGAGCTCGAGAGCGGCCGGCCGCAGCGGCTCTCGCCGCTGCACGAGCGCCTGGCCGCCCGCGGCGCCGAGTTCGGCTCGCGGATGGGGTGGGAGCGGCCGCTGGTGTTCGGCTCGCCCACCTCCACCGACTACTCGTGGGGCAGGCCGGCCTGGTTCGACCGGTGCGTCGCCGAGCAGCAGGCGACCCGGCAGCGGGTCGCGGTCTTCGACCAGACCTCGTTCTCCCTCTACGACGTGCGGGGCGCCGATGCTCTCGCCGCCCTGGAGTGGATCTGCGCCGCCGACGTCGACCTACCGGTCGGGGGCTGCGTCTACACGCCGTTCCTCAACACCCGCGGCACCTACGAGGCCGACCTCACCGTCACCCGCACCGGGCCCGACTCCTTCCTGCTCGTCTCCAGCTCGGCGACCACGATCCGCGACCGCGACTGGATCGAGCGTCACCTGCCCGCCGGTGCCGACGTGACCCTCACCGACCGCACCGACGCGTTCTCGGTGCTCGGGGTGATGGGCCCGCGCTCGCGCGACCTGCTCGGCCGGGTGTCCAGCGCGGAGTGGAGCGACGACGCGTTCCCGTTCGCCACCAGCCAGGAGGTCGAGATCGCGGGTCGGAGGCTGCGGGCGACCCGGATGACCTACGTCGGCGAGGTCGGCTGGGAGCTCGTGGTGGCGGTCGAGGACGGGCTCGCCGTCTACGACGCCCTGCGTGATGCCGGGGATGCCGCCGAGGTCGGCCTGGCCGATGCCGGCTACCACGCGATCGAGTCGCTGCGGCTCGAGAAGGGCTACCGCGCCTTCCCCCGCGACGTGAACCCCGACCTCAGTCCGGTCGAGGCCGGCCTGATGTTCGCCACGTCCCTGGGAGCACGAGGGAGCGGCAAGGACTTCCTGGGCCGCGACGCGCTCGTCGCCCATCGGGAGCGGCTGAAGGCGCCCGGGCCACGGCGCCGGGTGGTCTCGTGGGTGCTCGAGGACCCCGAGCCCATGGTGTGGGGCGGTGAGCTGCTGCTGCGCGACGGTGAGCCGGCCGGCCAGGTCACCTCCGCGGCGTACGGCGCGACCGTCGGCGCCTGCGTCGGCCTCGCCCT
>JAHEXO010000526.1 GCA_023252065.1 Nocardioides sp.
CGTCTACGGCCTCGAGCGCCTGCTGGTCCTGGCCTTCGGCATCGCCATGGGAGCGGAGCTCGTCGGCTTTCCCAAGCCGTCCGGCGGCTCGACCGTGGCCCTGGGCGCGTGGGCACCCTGGGTCGGTGTGCTGGTCTTCGGTATCGGCCAGTTCATCGCCTCGTCCGCACCGCGGAGGACCCTCGGATGGCTGCTGCTGGTGCTCTACGTGGGCTACGGCGTGCAGGCGTTCTCAGGGCGGGTCCTCGGTCCCCTGGGGGCCAGCTTCCTCGCGGCCGCGGCCGTCCTCCCGGTCTGCTACGCGATCCAGAGCCGCCGCAGCGGACCGCCGGTGCCGGTCACCTTCCTCCCCACCTTCTGGCTCCTGGTGCCGGGGGCCCTCGGGCTGGAAGGCGTGGCGCAGATCGTGGGAGCGGACCAGGCCGCCGGACTCGGCAACTTCCTCGACGCGCTGCTGTCCATCGTCGCGATCGCCGTCGGCGTGGTCGTCGGATCCGGGCTCGCCGAGCGGATCGGCCGAGCCACGTCGACGTGGCGCGGGCTCTAGGCCCCCGGCCCCGACCCGTGTAACGGGTGCCGCGCCGCAGCACCGTGACTTCCACCGGAGCGGTGGACCGCCAGCGGTTCGACGGCGTGCTGCGTCTCGACGAAGGGACGGGCCCGCCGCGCCCAGGTGCCGTAGCGGACGGCCCACGGAGCGGCGGTGATCCCGTGCAGGATGACGCTGAGCATCACGGTGGCCGCGACGACGCCGATGATCGTCTGGACGTCCGGGTTGGCCGGGCCGAGGGACTCGTAGGTGATGAGCGCGAAGACGACCGACGCCAGCCCGCGAGGCCCGAACCACCCGACGAACGTCAGGGTCTGGCTCCGAAGTCCGGTGCCCAGTAGACACAGGGCGACCGGCACCATCCGCAGCACCGTCAGCGACATCACGGCGAAGACGAGGTTCTGCCAGCGTCCCAGCCAGCCCAGGTGGTGGGCCACCGTGATGCCGAAGAGCATCCACACGGCATACCCGAGCAGTGCCGAGACACGGTCGGCCATGTCGAGGCTGGCGTGGGTCTGCTCGGCGCTCGACTGTGCCGCCGCGTAGGCCGTCCCCGCGACGAAGGCCGCCACGAAGCCGTTGCCGCTCACCTCGACCGCGCCGCCGTAGCAGAGCAGCGGCACGCAGAGCGCGGCCACGGGGAGCAGCCCCAGCTCCGCCCAGGCCGCTCGCCGAGACCGTTCGACCAACCACCCCGATGCGTATCCGGCCGCAGCTCCTGCCACGGCTCCGATCGCGAGCTCGCGGACGGCGTCGATCCCCGCGTGCTCGGGCACGGTCCCGGCTGCGGCAGCGATGGCGAACAGCACCACGGGCGTGGCCATCCCGTCGTTGAGGCCGCTCTCCACGTTGAGGATGCGGCGCACCCGCACAGGCACGACCGGGTTGAGCACGGTGGCTGCCCCGAGCCCGGCGTCAGTGGGCGCCAGAGTCGCGGCCACGAGCAGCGCGGACCAGGTGCCACCGGCGGGGAACAGGCCCAGCGCCACGACATAGCCCAAACCGATCGTCAGCGGAAGACCGATGACCAGCAGTCTGGCGATGAAGACGGAGTCGCCCCGGATCTCGCGCGGTTGCAGCTGCGCCGCATCGTGGAAGAGGACGAGGGCCAGGGTCACCTCGGCGATGGTGCGACCCGTGGAGCTCTCCACCGCGCCGGAGCCCATGAGCCCCAGGACGACTCCGACGGCGACGAAGATGATCGGTCCGGTCAGGTGAGCCCGCCCGATCCTTGCCGACTGGCTCACGTAGACGATGACGAGGAGTGCAAAGACGACGACGACCGTCGTCATGACCGCGGCCCTAGCCGGTCTCGACCCTCGCGCCGTCCGCCAGGCGCTCGGTGACTGGGTTCACGCGAGAGCCTTGGACTTGATCTCGGCGAACTCGGCCTCGGTGATCGCACCGCTGTCGAGCAGGGCCTTGGCCTGGGACAGCTGCTCCACAGTCGAGGAGGTCGACCCCGGTGCCGACGCGACGCTGCGGATGTACTGCTCCTGCTCGGCCCTCTGCTCCAGGTTGCTCTTCATCTCACGCTGAGCCATGCCCTTGCCGCGGACGATGATGTAGATGAGCGAGGCGAGCAGCGGGACGATGAAGAGCACCACGACCCAGAGGACCTTGGCGAACCCGCCGAGCGACTGGTCCCGGAACAGATCCCCGAAGATGTGGAAGAGCATCATCAGGTAGGCGACGAAGAAGAAGGACCAGACAAGCAGCCAGAAGAAGCTCCAGAAGTCCATGGTGACCCATTCCTTTCATTGACGCGACTGGTCGCGTTGCCGAGATCAGACCTCGTGCCGAGGCCTACGCTGCTTCACCTGCTCGGGGCCGGCATCACCCTCCGCGAGCGAGATCGGTCTTCAACGAAGGGGAGTGGGGGCGTCACCCCTGCCTCCCGGCTCGTCGGCGACGTGCGTCGAGATGACCTCGAGCCCCAGGTCGGTCAGGGCGGCGAGGACGCCCACGAGCTCCTGGCTGTCGTGCACCCGGACCGTCAGCGTCGTGGTCGTGCCGTCGCTGTCGGACCACACGGCATACGGCCAGATGTCGCGCTCGTCGACGTCACCGGCTATGACAACGACGACTCGCATGCTCGTCCGCCTTGTGTGAGGAGGAAGTCCGTCACGTCCACCATGTCGCCGTCACCGGGCGGGCGCGTCACTCCCTGCGAGGGAGATGCCGCGGCGAGGCCCGGTCGACGTCGTTCCCGTGCCGCAGGTCCCGCGAGTCCGTCAGTAGAGCTCCAGCTCTGCGGCCCGACGGATGGCGGCGCGACGGCTGCTCACCCCGAGCTTCTGGTAGATGTGCGCGATGTGGGTCTT